>JBEDJV010000260.1:0-2686 GCA_041172545.1 Bacteroidota bacterium
TCGTTCTTCATTTAAAGCCTCCAACGAAAAACAAGAAAAACTTGGACGCATTCTAGTTGCAGCAGATGCTGCACACAGTTTTGGTGCCAGCTACAAAGGAAAAATATCAGGTGCTATTGCCGATGTGACGTGCTTCTCTTTCCATGCCGTGAAAAACCTAACGACAGCAGAAGGTGGAGCCATTTGTTTCAATCTTCCGGACGGATTCGACCACGAGGAAATTTACAAAGAATTTTGCATTAAAATCCTTCATGGACAATCAAAAGACGCCTTAGCAAAAGCACAGAAAGGCGCTTGGCGCTACGATGTAGTAGAGCCAGGATTCAAGTGCAACATGACGGACCTTCAAGCAGCGATTGGACTCATCGAATTGGAACGTTACCAAGAAAACCTCGATCGCAGAAAGGTGATTTTTGATGCGTATGATGCTGCTTTCCAACAAAATTCTTGGGCGATTACACCTCTGCACGAAACCCTTGATAAAAAGACCTGTTACCATTTGTACCAGCTAAGAATTGCCGATGTGAGTGAAGAACAACGCGATGCAATCATCCAAGAGATTTTCGAACAAGACGTGTCTGTAAACGTGCATTTTCAACCTTTGCCCCTCTTGACTGCCTACAAAAATTTAGGCTATAAAATGGAAGATTACCCAGAAGCATGGAATAAATATTCGAAGGAGATTTCGTTGCCTGTCTATTTTAATTTGACGAACGAACAAGTCCAACAAGTAATCGCTGCAGTTAAAACAGCTGTTTTCAAGGTCCTACAAAAATAAAACATGCATAAATCACTATTCTCCCTTCTTATTCTTTGTTTGCTTACTTGGACAAAGACATCCGCGCAAATAAAGCCCAATCCCTTTTGGGAGAAAGACTTTGTTGATACCTGTGTGGTCATTCCACTTGGTGTCGATTTCGGTTTGTGTGCGATGCCACTTGGTTGGGCGCTAAGCGACTCTGGGTGTGTGATGCTTTCCGGATGTAGCATGACCGGTTCCAACGGAATTGATTATTCGACTTCCTTTTTCCAAAGTTCCTATCAATGTAATGGTGCATGTGTACAAGATACAACGGTTGTCTTGGCCTGTGTAGATAGCACACTGATCGACTCGATGATTTGTTGTTTAGATGTTTACGATCCCGTTTGCGGATGTGATTCCATCACCTATTCCAATTCATGCGAAGCGATGTTTCACGGAGGTGTCGTTTCATACACAACCGGCACTTGTGAATCAGCGGGTATTTACCCAAAATGGATGACACTCGTTTCCATTCAACCGAATCCGTTTACGTCTAGTTTCTCACTCAATTTAGGTTCCGAAATAAATGGAACGGTACGACTTTTTCAGGCTAATGGAAAACTCATCTCGCATCAACAGATTTCGGACACAAGTTTGGAATTCTTGACAGATACTTTAGCTCCCGGAACGTATTTTATACAGGTGAGCGATCAACAAAGCGGACAACAATTGACAAAACGGATCATTAAGCAATAATTCGTTTTTTGACGTTTTTTAGTCATTTTTTTGATTTTTACGTTGTTTTTTAACGTTTTTCACTTGTTTTTACATCATTTATTTGACTAACTTAAATGGAGAATATTTAAAAAAAACTCTATTTATGCTCGTCAAAACTTACTCAAGTACCGTTTTCGGAATCAATGCCACAACCATTACGATTGAAGTCAATTTAGGCATTGGTGTTAACTTTTATTTAGTCGGATTACCCGATAATTCCGTCAAAGAAAGTCAACAACGGATCAAGGCCGCCTTCAAGAATAACGACCTCAAATTTCCTGGAAAAGAAATCACGGTGAACATGGCTCCGGCTGACATACGTAAGGAAGGATCCGTTTTCGATTTACCAATCGCCATCGGAATTTTAGCGGTCAGCGAACAAGTGAAAGCGGACCACTTGAGCGATTATTTGATGATTGGTGAATTATCACTCGATGGTTCTGTTCAAGCAACGAAAGGAATTCTACCAATCGCTCTGCAAGCGAAGAAAGAAGGATTTAAAGGAATCATCGTCCCGAAGATTAATGCGCAAGAAGCTGCTGTCGTGCAAGAAATAAAGGTTTACGGAGTGGAGAACATCCGCGAAGTCATTGACTTTATGAATGATGATTCAGCATTGGAACCGACCATCGTGGATATCTCCGCATCCTTCCAACAACATACGGAAGTTTTCGATGACGATTTTCGCGATGTCAAAGGACAAATGAACATCAAACGTGCCTTTGAAATTGCGGCAGCTGGCTCGCATAACGTGATTTTGATCGGTCCGCCTGGCGCCGGTAAATCGATGTTAGCCAAACGTTTATCGACCATTTTACCACAAATGACGATTGAAGAGGCTTTAGAAACGACAAAGATTCATAGCGTTGCCGGTAAGATCAAAAATCCAGTCGGACTCATTACGCAACGTCCGTTTAGAAAACCACATCATACAATCTCGGACATCGGCTTAATCGGCGGGGGATCCTATCCGCAACCCGGTGAAATTTCTTTGGCACACAACGGAGTTCTTTTTCTCGATGAACTTCCCGAATACAAACGTGATGTGCTCGAAGTCATGCGTCAACCGTTGGAGGATCGCGTGGTCAATATTTCCAGAGCACGCTTTTCCATTGACTATCCCGCAGGATTCATGCTCGTTGCGGCCATGAATCCGTGTCCGTGTGG
>JBEDJV010000261.1:0-3981 GCA_041172545.1 Bacteroidota bacterium
TTCTTGGACCATTCGTGCACCTTTCCCGTTGGAATGTTCTCGTCATCCTTCAGTAAGTATCTTTTAGAATTGATGTAAACGGATTGTCCTTCAACGGTGGACTCATGTCCATCCAAATTCCAATAATGATGCTGCGTAAGATTGATAACCGTATCCTCCGTAGAAACTGCCCGCATATCGATTTTCAGTTCGTTTTGCTCAGTTAACATGTAGGTGACCTGAACAGTTAATTCTCCTGGATAGTTCTCTTTACCAGCTGGACAAACGTATCGAAACGTAAGGTCATTGGCAGACGATTGCTCGTCCGCTTCCCAAAATGCCCGGCTAAACGAATGGAATCCACCATGTAGGTGATGTCCATTATTGTTTGTTGTCAATTGGATTTCTTCCTCGCCAATTTTAACTTTTCCATGACGGATGCGTCCGGCGTAGCGTCCAACCATACAACCAAAATACGGTGGATTCTCCATTTCCATAGACAGTAGGTATTTCTCCAAGGAATCAAATCCAAGAACAATATCTACATGTCCATTTTCCAAAGGCAACTGACAAGATCGCATCACTGCTCCGTAATTAATCAATTCAACCTGGAGTCCATTTGCATTGGTCAAAAAGTACGAGTAGACTTCTTTTCCAGAGGGCAAAACTCCAAATAAAGTCGGCTTTTTGAATTCCATTTTACGAGAAAGGATTTTAGTTCGCAATGAAACTACGAAAGGATTTTCAATAAGCATACCAGTACCTACCAGTTTATCCGTAAATTAGCTACCAGTTTTTACATTCATGCCCCTTCTTAAAATTGATCCGAAATCCACGCAAACCAAGTACAAACAACTTGTACATGGCATCGAACGTGCCATTTCAGAGAAACGATTGAGTTTAAACGACAAACTTCCATCCATCAATAAAGTAGCACTTGCCAATGGACTTTCCCGCGACACCGTTTTACAGGCTTACGACGAATTAAAGAAGCGTGGATTGATTTATTCCATCCTTGGAAAAGGCTATTTTGTGAAAAGTTTGGGCTTCCATCATGAGCAACATCTATTTCTATTATTTGATGAATTAAACTCTTTTAAAGAAATGATTTACAATGGATTCCTTGAAGAAATAAAAGAGAAAGCTGAATTGGATATTTACTTTCATCACTTCAATCCACAGGTGTTTCAAAAGCTCATTTCTGAAAGCGTTGGCAAGTATTCAAAGTACATTATTATGCCGTCGAATTTACCGAATACGTATGAAGCGATTGCTAAATTACCGAAAGAGGATGTCTACATTTTAGATCAAACGAATGAAAACCTCAGTCATTTCCCTTCTGTTTATCAAGATTTCGCGAAGGACATGAAACGTGGACTAACCGAGGTGCAATCGCGCTTGAAGTACTATCGGAAATTGTTTTTGATTTATCCTGGAAACAAAGAGCCCATTGGAATGGTGGAAGGATTTCAAGATTTTTGTTCGGAAATCAAGTTTCCTTCGGAAGTCATTCATTCGGTGGAAGAAAATAGCATTCAAAAAGGAGCGGTGTTTGTCATTCCAAACGACGATCACTTGGTCGAAGTCATTGAAATCACCAAAAGTAAAAACCTAGAAATCGGAAAACACATCGGAATCATTTCCTATAATGATATTCCCTTAAAGAAGGTAATTGAAAACGGCATTACAACGATTTCGACAGACTTTTATCAGATGGGCAAAACGATGGGACGCATGGTTTTAAGCGGAAAGAAACAACGTTTGGAGAATCCATCGCGCATCGTCCTCAGACAAAGCTTATAATTTCACCATCGAAGCAAATACAAAGTTTTGGGTCGTTCCGAATGGTGTCATGTGGTCTTCGCGCTTCGTCGTCTGTACTTCGAATCCATGGGGGCCAAACAATTGACCTAATTCGTTTTCATCGTATTGCGTGATTTCCAATCCACTGCACTTGAATGGGCCATTCGTGGAAAAAGTTCCAATGACTAGTTGCTTGACATGCTTCGAAACGAGCTCCACATACCGTTCAATGTCCTTCTGACTCGTTAAAAAGTGAAATGCCGCGCGGTCGTGCCATAAGTCATAGTTCTGAAGCGGTTCGAAGTCATTGATATCCGAAACAATCCAAGTAACCAAACTCGCTTTCTCACCTAAACGCACTTTTGCGCGTTCAATCGCATGGGCGGAGATATCTAAGACACTGAGATTGGTATATCCTAAATCAAGTAAAAAATCGACTAATAAACTATCTCCACCGCCGATATCAATGATGGAGGCAGATTTTTCCAACTGAAAAGAAGCAATAAAATCCAACGATATAGCTGGTCTTTCTTGAGTCCATGATACTTCTTGGGGAGTTTTTGTCGCGTAAACCTTTTCCCAATGTTCTTTTAAGTTATTCTCCATAGCGCAAAGATGAAGGGAATTCTATCATCCAATTGTAACTTGGGTTTCTTTTAGCAATTTATTTGCAAATCCAATTCCAGAAACGCTTATGGATCTTTGGTAAAAATATCCCCATGATTGGAACAAGAATTAATGTAAAAACGAGTGTTTTCACCAATTGGTGTTGTTCTTTTACCAATGGAAATACAATGGCAAACATCACGTTAATAAGTGGGTAAACAAATAACCATGACACGAGCATGATTTTCCATTTTTTGGGTTTTTGCCACACCAATACTCACTCGAATCATTTTCTCGGTAATGTTCATGAGTTTTTTTCCGTCATCAGGAATATCTACATGCGTCATGGTTGCCGGGTGCTCCGCTAAACTTTCTGTTGATCCCAAACTAACGGCCAATTTGATTAGTTTTAATCGATTTAAAATTTGGAAAGCTTCTTTCTCACCGCCTTTTACATCAAAACTAATCATGGCTCCAGGACCCAAACATTGTTTCTTGTAAATCTCTCTTGTGCGTGGGGATAATTCATCCTCCAATCCTAAGTAGTAAACTTTCTCAATTTTCGGATGATTCTTTAAGTAGTCCGCAACGATACGTGCATTGGACTGTTGACGATCCATGCGGATATGCAAAGTTTCTAAACTTCTCAACAACATCCATGCGGTATGAGGAGAAATCATATTTCCTAAAAAAGTCCTCAAAGTTTTTACACGTGTGATGACATCAGAATTTCCTAAAACGGCACCGGCAATTAAGTCTGAATGTCCACCAAGGTATTTTGTTGCTGAATATACAACGATATCTGCACCAAGTTCTAAGGGTTTTTGCCAGATTGGACCTAAATACGTATTATCAACAGCTACATGCACTTTGTTTGATTCCGTGGAAAAGTGTTTGGCTAATTCAATAGCTTCTGTGATATCAAATAAATCGTTCGTCGGATTTGCAGGTGTTTCGATATAAATCATCGCTAAATCCTTTTCTTTACCGCTAGCCTTAATTTTTTCAAGGATGTCTTCTTTTGAATCATTTACGACAAATTCTACACTATCAATTCCGAATTTAGTTAACACGTGATGTATGAAATGGTGTGTTCCACCATAGACAGGCGCACTATACAACAATAATGAACCAGGCTTTAAAAATTCTAGTAACACGGTAGAGATAGCACTCATTCCTGATTCAAAAACGGCAGCACCATCGGCTTTATCCCAAAGGGACAAACGGTCTTCTAAAATCTCTAAATTCGGATTATTGATTCTACTGTAAATCAACCCAAGTTCTTCATTTGGACGAGATTTGCGGTGTCCGTATGCTAATTCAAAAAAATCTTTTCCTTCTTCTGCTGTTTGAAAAACAAAGGTGGAGGTTAAAAAAACGGGACACTTTACAGCTCCTTGACTGAGTTCAGGTTTGTACCCATGACTCATCATTAAACTTTCTGGTTTCATTTTGTTGTTGATTAATGTACTCAAAAGTAATAATCTCATGGAAATAATTCCTGTTTCCTGAAATTACCTTATCATTATCAAATCTTTTGTGTTATTTCTGAAACTTTTCACATCTTTACCACATGCAAATCTGTGTCTACTG
>JBEDJV010000262.1:0-2637 GCA_041172545.1 Bacteroidota bacterium
AGAGCGCTGGTTTGTGGTACCAGAGGTCGCGGGTTCGAGACCCGTCTTTCTCCCTCGTTTTAAGGCTGTAGGAAACTACAGCCTTTTTTTATTTCATTCGGTTTAGTGTCTGTTCACACAAAACGGCTAATTCAGTTGGTAGCTTCGAATTGTTCCACGGATGTGATGCTCCAAAAACGTGATCCGCACCGGGAATAAGGTGCAAGTCAACATTGGACCATCGCGCTAGGGAAATTCCTTCGGCAATTGGAACGGAAGTATCTTGATCACCGTGGTGAATAGATATGGGAATACGAAGTTTTTGGATGGCTTGTTGAATGTTTAATTCCGATTCATGTTTTTTAAAATCTTCGTAAAGCGAAAAATAGTGCGGTAAATGTTGAAGTGTGCGCCCATTCTTCACGTAACGAACCCCTTCTTTTTTCCATTGTTCCAATTCTTCTCCTTCAGGAAGCCGCATGCCTATATCTGAAATCGCCGCCCATGTATGAATGGAGGAAATAGGGTGGGAGTTGGCGAATTTGGATCCGGCTAAAATAACCGCACCTCCGCCACGTGAATGTCCAATCAATCTCAACGATTTCAGCTCAGAAACTTCGGACATCAACCAAGTTAAGGCGCATCCAATGTCGTTGACTTCATAGGAGTAACAGTTCTTGCCAAACGCAACTTCATCTGGAAAGTCCATTCCATTTTCGATGGTTCCTCCGTTGTGGCTTAGATTGAATTTACAGAATCCATATCCTTTTTCGGTAAAAAACTGTTGAACTAGATTCCATGCGCCCCAATCTTTAAATCCCATAAAGCCATGAACAAAGACAACGAGTTCTCCATTGAAGATTTCAGGAATTTCGAGATCAATTAGGCTTTTGCGTCCTGCGGAACCAGTATAGGTACTATTCAATAATTTCATCATCACTTTCTCCTGGTAATTCTAAGGCCTTGACACTTTGAATCGCATTTCCAGCAATTCCTCGGATAGAAGCATGCATGTCGATGGTATTCATGATGACTTTCTCAATTTGTTTTTCCCGTTCTTTCCAAATGCGTTGCATGGAACGTTTTTCTGTTTCGAGTCCATTTTTCATCGAGGTAAATCCTTCCACAATCGCCTCCACTTGCATGCGGAAATTCGTGCTCGTTAGGAAATCGTACAACATGTGCATTTTATCCCCGCGATTGACTTGCGATCCTAGTGCGGAGTGTACTTGAATGACCGTTTCACGAAGTACTCCCGACAAACCTTTGAATTCTTCGTAGGTACACACGTAAACCCCATCTTTCATTCCCATACGTTGTAAATCTGCAGGCATGGCTTCCGTTACTAAAACGCCAATGTCTGCGCCTTTTTCACGCATATCTGCTTTGAATTTCGCAATCCATCCGGGTTGGAAATCTTTGGTGCGCTTGCTTTCGTAATAGATTTTACCACAATTTTGATCCGTGCGTGTATTGACAATTTGAATGCAATCGCCACCACGCGCTCCTTTTTTGATTTCTTCAATTGTGTCGAGCGGAAACTGTTTTCCCAACCATTCTTCAATTGCCAATTCTTGAACCTCACCTTGTAACTGCATAGATCCTTGTTCCTGCTTGCGTTTCATTTCTTCGGTAAGCGTTCTTTGATCATCCAATTTTTTCTGAAGCTCCTTGATTTTCAATTCATTGTTGTCCTCAACGAGTTTCTTGATTTTCTCTGTTTCAATTTGAAGCAGTTCATTCATTTTTGTTTCCGCTGCTAATTGCGCAATGGATTGTGCTTCTTCTTTTTCGCGTTTCAGTCGTTCGACCTCTGCTTTTGTTTTGTTGAGTTCACTTACTTGAGCAGACTTTTCATTGAGTTCTTTTTGCAGGGCATCAAATTGCTCACTTTGTTCCTGTGTAATTTTCAATTTAAGTTTCTCCTCAATTTTACTTCGCTCAGCTTTGAGGGATGTTTCTACTCGTTCATCAAAAAGTTCCTTTTCTCTTCTTTTTATTTCCTCAAAGGCTAATTTTTCCTCGCGAAGTTTTTCGACAAGTTCATTCATCTTGGACTGTTCCGACTGAATTTGTGCTTGATATTTTGCCTGATACTCTGCCTCAAGTTGATGAGAGAGGATATTGGTGACATCGATGTTTGTCCCGCAATTTGGACACTTAATTTGTTCGTTCGCTGACATGAGGGTGTTTATTTTACGTAATCTTGTTTCTGGACCAACATGTATTGGTCATTGTTGAGTCGAATATAACCAAAATCGTAACAAAATACGTAACTCGAACCTTTTCTTGTGGAATAAACATTCGTGTAATAATGGAAATTGAAACCTTCCTCTGCAAGTAGCATTCCTTCAACGGTTCTTTTCCCTTCTGGATTTAGGTTGGCAAGGATACGCCGATTTTTCCGTAAAATGGCATTGATCCGCCTCACCACCATATTTGCATCTTCATTGATTCGATTGTTAAAGGTGTTGCGGCAGTAGTCCGAACAAAATTTCTGATCCCTTCTTCCCACGAGTTTCATGGCACATTCTAAACATTGACGATTTTTCATGAAAGTTTTTTTTATCTATAACTACTTTTTTTTCGCTTTCATATATTTTTTGAAAAATAAATTTAATGGTAAGTCAATCAATCATTTGCGATATTCATCCAAGT
>JBEDJV010000263.1:0-2637 GCA_041172545.1 Bacteroidota bacterium
ACGTATTTTTCAATGGTCTGTAATTGTTCCTTTGAATTTATGGCACCAATATCCGTGTTCTTATCCAAGGGATTTCCAAGATATAAACTTTCCATGCGCTGTTTCAATTTTCGAACGACCTCCTCCGCAATAGATTCTTGCACGTACAGGCGTGATCCGGCGCAGCAAACATGTCCTTGATTGAAAAAGATTCCATTCACGATTCCTTCTACTGCCTGGTCTATTGGTGCATCTTCCAAGACAATATTTGCAGATTTTCCGCCCAATTCTAGGCTCACTTTTTTCGCTGTTCCCGCAACAGCTTTTTGAATCAACTTACCTACTGCCGTCGAGCCAGTAAAGGCAATTTTATCAATGTCCGGATGATTGACAATCGCTGCTCCGGTATCGCCATTTCCGGTTACAATGTTTACCACACCAGCTGGTAGTCCAGAAGCCTCAATGATTTCAGCTAATTTTAATGCTGTCAACGATGTACTTTCCGCTGGTTTCAACACGACTGTATTTCCTGCCGCCAATGCGGGTGCAATTTTCCATGCAGCCATCAACAAAGGAAAATTCCAAGGGATGATTTGTCCGGCTACGCCTAACGATTGTACATCTCTATGAGGGAATGCCTCTTGTAATTTATCGGCCCATCCTGCATAATAGAAAAAGTGATTGCACGCCAATGGAACATCGATGTCTCGCGACTCACGAATGGGTTTACCTCCATCCAATGTTTCAATCACCGCCAATTCACGTGCTTTTTCCTGCATTAGTCGAGCAATTCGAAAAATGTATTTTGCGCGTTCTGATGCCTTCATGACAGACCACACCTCCTTGTATGCCTTTCGGGCTGCCATAACGGCTAGGTCAACGTCGTCTTCCGAAGCCCAAGCGATTTGTGCTAATTTCTCTTCATTTGCGGGATTTATGGAGTCGAAGTATCGTCCAGAACTTGGTTTTATCCATTTTCCATCGATAAATAACTCATATTTCTCCTTCAATTGAACATGGGCGGTTCCTTCTAGTGAGGGAGCATATTCCCATTTATTAGTTGATTCTGTCATAATTAATCGATCGTAAAATAATCAGCTGACTGATATTTGCCTGTAATTTGTTTCATGTATTGCATTAATACATCATTCGCTAAGCTACTTGCGCCGAAGCGGAACCATTCATTTGTTAACCATGCTTCACCCAATATCTCTTTGACCATCACCAAATTATGAAGGGCTAACTTCGAAGTAGAAATTCCACCGGCTGGTTTCATTCCAACCATGTTTCCTGTCCGGTCAAAGTGATCTCGAATCGCCATTAACATGGTGTAAGTCACTTGCATCGTTGCAGCAGGCTGTACTTTTCCTGTGGATGTTTTGATGAAATCTGCGCCTGCATGAATGGCAATATCGCTTGCACGTCGTACTTGATCAAGTGTGGCCAATTCACCGGTTTCCAAAATAACTTTCAAGCGTTTTGTTCTGCAAATTTCTTTGATCGCAGCAATTTCATCGAAAACGAAGTTATACTCGCCTGCTAAGAATTTCCCTCGTGATATCACCATATCAATTTCATCTGCACCTGACTCAATGGCAAACTGAGTATCCATTTTCTTCACGGAAAAAGGTGCTTGTCCAGATGGAAACGCCGTAGAAACAGAGGCGATTTTAATCGGAGAATCTTTTAATGCTTCTCTCGCAATAGAAACCATACTTGGATACACGCACACTGCGGCTACTGTCGGAAGTCCTTCTTGAAAATCATGTAAATGTTGTGCTTTATAGCACATTTGACGCACTTTATTTGGCGTGTCCTTACCCTCTAAAGTTGTTAAATCAATCATCGAAAGCACCATGGATAGTCCTTGCATTTTGCTTGAACCCTTGATGCTTCTAGTTTGAAATCTAGCCACACGCTCCTCTACTCCAACTTTATCAATTGTTGGAGATGATGGAAGATTAGAAAAGTGATTTTTTTGAGCTGTCATATTCAATTCTTAGCTCAAAAGTAGAAAAAAAGCGAGATGCGCGTCCTTATTCTTCGTCTGAATCGTCGTCGTCGTCGTCATCCTTGTCAAATGAATCGTCGAAGTCATCATCATCTTCCTCCTCCGTTTCATCATCTTTGATATCTGCAACCTCATCGAAATCATCGTCATCGTCATCCGAAATTGGTTTCGCTTTTGGTACGACCTTATTTACTTTCACCAAATAGATCACCTCATCCGTTTCCCAAATGAGTGCATCTAAGGTTTCTCCTGTAGGAGTTTTAATCGTAGTTAAATGGTTGATATACCCATCCGGATAATCCCTGAGAATTTGTTTTTTCTGGTCAATGGATAATTTATCGTAACTGATAATAGCTCTTCTCTTCGACATAGTTTGATGAATAATTATGTAGCAAAATTAAATTTTTTGTTTTTCCAAAAATCAATCTTGATCAAATTATTAAAGATATAGCTGCCTTTAATACAAAGTAAAAACTCTAATAGGCTAACCCGCATGACCACAGGTGGCTTTAGTAGTAAGGGATTACTTGATGAGGAAGCAGTTTTAAAACTTGCATCCCTAACAAATACCGATGCTCTTGAGATCGGTGAGATTGCAGCAACACTGGGTAAGCAAAGAAAACTACCAATTGCAATTGAGGTAAGGA
>JBEDJV010000264.1:0-3939 GCA_041172545.1 Bacteroidota bacterium
AAATCGGGATTTCTAAAAATACGCACGCCACCTACGGATGCTGAGATATAACGTTCTGCTACAGACGGGAAACGAATTCCTTGTCCAAAGGAGGCTCTTAAATGCGATGCTTTATTAATAGCATAATGTGTGCCTAGACGAAAAATTGGATAAATCGGAGATGTAAACTTATCTGAAACCACAAATTGTGTCTCTGGTTTGGATTTGTCCAACTGACAATATTCCAAACGTAGTCCAGCGGTAAGGTCTAGTTTCTTTAACTTCGTCTCCAACTGCTCGTACAAAGCTAAATTATTACTCAAGTGATTATCAAAAACATAACTTGTCACCTTGTTGGTCATGTTCATGAAACCAGAAATGAGATTCGCATTGCCGATTTTTTTCTGAATGTTATAATCCGCATAATACATTTCTGCTAATGAGGCATCGTAAACCTTATCGGAATTTCCTGTCGTGACCAAATAATACCGTGTTCGCAAGTAATGTTTATTGTCGTGTTTGTCGATGAATTTTACATAAGGATCCACATTTAAGCGAATGGCACGTTGTCGACTCAAGGTGTTTTCCAATGCTTGATATCCCATCGAATCGTTTTTCCACAGAATAAAAACTCCTTTGTCTTGCCATTGAAATTGGTAGCTCATACCCGCCTTCATTTTCGGGTATTTTTTTGAAAAGTAATACAATGAACCATTGATGCGAGCGCGTTTTTCGTCGTTTCCTTCGCGGTAACCTTCATCGAGGAGTCCGTTCACTCCGATGGTGTAACCAAATCTTCCTTTCGATTTTCCATAATACACGTCTAGTAAATGACTTGTAGGATTTCTATCCCACCAAGTCATGGAACTTCGTTTAGGATTGTCGTAAACACCGGACTGATATTTCACCGTTAATTGTCCTTCTGGTTTCGCTTCTTTTTCCGTTAAAGCAATGATTCCATTTAACGCACCACTACCATAGAGTACCGATGAAGCTCCTTTCAAAATTTCAATTTGCGACGCTTGTTCCATTGGAACGGCATTCCATTTCACATCTCCAACGTCTGGGGAAAGCATTGGGATTCCATTCCACAACAACATGACACGACTTCCGGCTCCGTAAGCATATCCACCTCCACCGCGAATACTGACTTGTCCGTCCATTGTAAACACACCTGGACTTTGATTTACCGCTTGTTCTAGGTTCGTGAATCCTTTATTCGCAATCAAAGCAGGTTTTAAAATCTCAATGGAAATGGGAATTTCTTCAATGTTTTGATTTCGTTTTCCGGAAGTAACAACGACTGTTTTGACATCTTGGGAAAGATCATTAAGCATTTATTGAAAGCTTTGATATTAACTTTCATTTTTGATTGTTTAAGACTCTTCCACTAAGACATTTACCTTCTGCCAATTTTGCTACGGGAATGGTAAACGTTCCATAGGTATTTGTTTCTACCTTTTCATTTTCAGACGATTTCACCGAAACTTGAGGAATGACACCCTTTGATTCTTTGTTGATGACAACACCAGACAATTGCGCGAAAACGTTTGCTTGAAGTATGCAAAAAAATGCAAAAAAGTAATTTTTCATGCTGGAAAGCCTGATGTTTTTTGTTAACTTAATATTACGAATCTAATCATTTTTTTGAATTTTATGTCACTTGAACTTTACAAAATCGCCCTTGGACAGCTGAAAGGAATTGGTCCTTCAAGAGCAACACGAATCTTAGGGAAACTTGCTGCTCTCCCGGATTTATTCACACAAACCGACCGAGAGCTTCACCTTCAAACAGGTGTTTCCCTTTCCATACTAAAAGACATGAATCGAAGTGAGGCATTATTGATAGCTGAAAAACAACTGACCTTCAACGAACGCAACCAAATCACCTCTCATTTTTTTATGGATGAAGATTACCCGAGAAGATTACGCCAATGTTCAGATGCGCCAATTGTTTTGTTTTCGAAAGGATTAACAGATTTAAATCAATCACATGTTGTTTCCATCGTTGGAACAAGGAATCAGACCGAATATGGCAGAAAATTGGTCGAAGAATTAGTCGAAACAATTCAGGCGAAGGACCTAACGGTGATCAGTGGACTAGCCTATGGTGTGGATATCCACGTGCACGAGACTTGTGTACAAAAAGGCATTTTCAATATCGGTGTTTTAGGACATAGTTTGGATCGGATTTATCCATACCAACATCGGAAGATCGCAATGAAAATGTTGGAAAATGGCGGGTGGATTAGTGAATTCATCGTTGGGACAAAACCCGATCGAATGAACTTCCCTATGAGAAATCGCATCATTGCGGGAATGTCAGATGCCATAATTGTCGTAGAAAGCAAAACCAAAGGAGGTTCCATCATCACTGCGGAACTAGGAAATGATTACAATCGTGACGTTTTTGCCTTTCCTGGAAGTGTTCATCAAGAGCAATCGGAGGGATGTAATTGGTTGATTCAAAAACAAAAGGCACATTTGATTCAGAATGGAACCGATTTTTTAACCTTTATGAATTGGCATCTAGACATGCCACAAAGACAACTCGAGTTATTTCCTGAATTAGAAGAAAATGAATTAAAAGTGTATCAAACATTGGTGGAACTAAAAGATGCTCACATAGACGTAATCGCCATGAAATCAGGATTAAGTACTTCGCAATTAAATGTGCTTTTATTTCAATTGGAGATGAAAAATGTGGTGCATTCAGCCTCAGGAAATCGGTATACCTTACAGTGGAAACATTGCGCTTAAATGGGGCAAGAAAACCAAGATTCCGACAACCACTGCGAATAAACTGACCAGCAACACCGCGCCAGCTGCGATGTCCTTCACTTGTTTGATTTTCTCATTGTATTCGAGCGTATACACATCTGCCAATAATTCAATACTCGTATTTATTGCTTCCATAGAAATTACAGCCGCGCTTACTCCCATAATCCATAGCCATTCCTGAGCAGTTAAACCAAGGTAAAAACCAATCAACAAAACGATGAGGAAAACAATCAATTGAATTCGGGCATTTCTGCTCTCCATAAATAGATTTCGAACCCCAAAAAAGGCTGTTTTTAGAGCATAAAAAAAGTTTGTGTGTTTCATCGACTTGAAATTAGTAAAAAAAGGAAAATTGACGTAATTTTGACCTCACGTTCATTAAAATAAACTTATAAAGAAAGGTGGAGGGACTGGCCCTACGAAACCTTGGCAACCTGCCTCATGGAAAAGGTGCCAAATCCGATTCCTGTTTCAGGAAAAAGATAAGTTGAAACGATTCTGTTTCCGACACATTTCTTTGTTATTACACGCACATGAAGAGCGATTTAGAAACAGCATTAGCTACCCGTATTTTAGTCTTGGATGGAGCCATGGGCACCATGATTCAACGACATCATTTGGAGGAATTTGACTTCCGTGAAGGTGCATTTGAACAACATGACAAACCCTTAAAAGGAAACAATGACCTCTTGTCAATTACGAGACCAGAGATCATTAAAGACATTCATCGTCAGTACTTACAAGCTGGAGCGGACATTATTGAAACCAATACATTTTCGGGTACAACAATCGCACAAGCGGATTATGAACTTGAAGATGCGGTGTACGCCATCAACTTCGAAAGTGCCAAGATCGCGAAGGAAGTCTGTGCTGAATTTACAGATCGTACGCGCTTCGTAGCAGGATCGATTGGTCCAACGAATCGGACGGCATCGATATCTCCTGATGTCAATGACCCAGGTTTCCGAGCAGTGAATTTCGATGATTTGGTGCTTGCCTATAAACAACAGGTACATGCACTTATGGACGGAGGGGTCGATATTTTATTAGTGGAAACCGTGTTTGATACCTTGAATGCGAAAGCAGCCTTATTCGCCATTGACGAAGTATTCGATGAACGCGAGAATAAAATTCCGATTATGGTTTCAGGAACGATCACAGATCAGAGTGGACGGACAT
>JBEDJV010000265.1:0-2617 GCA_041172545.1 Bacteroidota bacterium
GTAATATCATATACGTGCGCTACAAGGTCGTCACGAGAATCATCTTGAGTGATGAAGGTGCGCAACTTCGCATCTTTGATAGCGATTTTCTCTATGCGTGCACGACGGTTGATGATTTCCGAAATTTGTTCGGCATCCGCATCGTTTCCTAGGGCTTGAATTTGTGCAATCTTTTGTTGATTGAGGTTTTCTTCGAGTCCTTTAATCAATCCGTAAAACGAAACTTCCGCTGTATTCGGAATGAAGGAAAACACGCTATTGTCGAAATCGTAATCAACGGTTTTCAACACTTGGTCGACGATTAAGCGACCTAGTGCTTTGCGTTCTTTGTAAATATCAGTATCGGATCCACGGGAGAAGTAAATGCGTTCGAATGAACATTTTTTTATTTCTCGAGGGGTGTTTATCATCTCTTCTTTGACTTCACCACTTTTTTTGACAATCAGTGCGTGTCCAGGTTGAAGTTCGTGAATTTGATCACTTGTTAAGTTGAACGCAGTTTGAATCACCGGTCGTTCGGAAGCTACGACGCAAATTTCCTCATCTTCGTACCAAAATGCTGGACGAATTCCATTCGGGTCTCGTAACACAAAGGCATCTCCGTGTCCAAGTAAACCTGCCATCGCATAACCGCCATCCCAAACTTCAGAAGCTTTCTTTAGGATTTTCACCAAATTCACCTCTTTGGCAATGCGTGCATAAATTTGGTCCTTCGAATAACCGAGTGACTTGTAATGCGCGTATAATTCGTCGTTTTCTACATCAAGGAAATGTCCTATTTTCTCTAGAACAGTTACCGTATCACTTTTTTCTTTTGGATGTTGTCCAAGGTTTACCAAGGCATCGAAAAGCTCATCGACATTCGTTAGGTTGAAGTTTCCAGCAACGACAAGGTTGCGTGTGATCCAGTTGTTTTGACGCAAGAATGGGTGACAACTTTCGATGGAATTTCTTCCAAAGGTTCCGTAACGCAAGTGTCCAAGGAAAAGTTCCCCCGTGAATCCTGCATTCTTCTTTAAGTAATCCACATCCTTTAAATGCGCCGGATTCTCTTGTTGAATTTGCTGAAATTTCGCATTGATTTGATCAAAAATATCCTGTGTTGGATTTTTCTTAATGGAACGCGTTCTCGAAATGTAGCGATTTCCTGGTTCCATGTCGAACTTGATGTTCGCAATCCCAGCACCGTCTTGACCACGATTGTGTTGTTTTTCCATTAGGAGGTGCATTTTGTTAATGCCATACAGCGCTGTGCCGTATTTCTCCAAGTAATATTCCATGGGTTTTTTTAGTCTCAAAAGGGCTATTCCACACTCATGTTTTATCGGATCACTCATGGTTTGTTGATGTTTGTGGCAAAGATAGGGATAATGTGCTAATGTGCTAGTGTGCTAGTGTGCTAATTTGTCGCTGTTGGCTCTTCGCAAGCGAAGATGGGTTTACCAGAATAGAATCTTTGTAGGCGCAGGGTATGCTGTGCGCCTACGTTTTTTTTTAAATTCAATCCCTTCAGGGTTGTGGATTATGGGAGATTGTTTATTGTATGGAGGTTGGACCCCTTCAGGGTCTATCTCTAAATACTGAATTCGTAATCCTTCGGGAATTCCTTGACAGATTAAATCCAGATTTTTGAAGGTCTCAGGGCATGCCCTGAGCCTATAATAGGTTCTTTTTTAAAAATTCAACCCCTTCAGGGTCGGTAATTCTAGTGAACAGTGCTAGTGTCTATTCAAATGGTGAACGGTTGTTTAATTTCAACTTTTTACTGTCATCCTTTAGCTGAGCAAACAAATCATTGGCACACTAGCACATTGGCACTCTAGAACCTTGGCTGTTAGCACATTGGCAAATTGGAAAATTACCTAATGTCCATTCGGCTGGCAACACTTCGGCAACTTCTCCACATCTTCTTTTGCGGCTTTCACCTCGTCTGCGTCGTAGCCAATTTTCGCAATCGTTTGTTTAATCGCCACTAAATCGATTTTCTTTGGATCGTATTTTACCGTGACGATTTTTGTTTGATCGTCTAACTCTGCGAATTTGATGCCTTTCGTGTAATTCAACTTTCCTTCAATACGCTCCTTGCAATCGCCACATTGTGCACTTGTATGAATTTGACTAGTCATTGTTTTTTGTCCGAAAGAAAAGGTGCTCAAAAGCACAAATAATAGACTTATAATCGTTGTTTTCATGTGAATTAGTTATCAGTTATCAGTTATCAGTTATCAGTTATCAGTTATCAGTTATCAGTTTTTTGTTTAATAGCGAATCGTAATCCTGCGTAGATATTCCATCCCATAATTGGACCCCAAACGCGATTAGCGTCGAACTGTGATCCAAAAGGATTCTGTGCATCGATGATTGGATTCACTTGTTTAAAGTTCGCTAAATTTTCGCCTCCAAGGTAAAAATTCCATTTTTTGTAAATATGAGTGATTTGTGCATTGACCATCGGATAAATTGGACTTTGTTCATCGTGCTGTTCTATGCCTGATGCCTCAAGGATGACCGGTAATCGTGAGGACCCGTAAACCGTACAAGTTGCATCGAATTCCCAACGTTTGTTGCGCGTTCGATAGGCCAAATTGATGAATCCGCGGTTTTTTGGAATCATCAC
>JBEDJV010000266.1:0-2612 GCA_041172545.1 Bacteroidota bacterium
ATTAAAATTATGTACGTAGTAAAAAGAGATGGCCATAAGGAGCCAGTAATGTTCGACAAAATCACAGATAGAATTAAAAAACTATGCTATGGTTTAAACGATTTAGTTGATGCAGTAAAAGTCGCAATGCGAGTAATTGAAGGACTTTACGATGGAGTTTCTACGTCAGAATTGGATAATTTAGCTGCTGAAACGGCGGCGTCAATGACTATTGCACACCCTGATTATGCACAATTAGCTGCGCGTATTGCGATTTCTAATTTGCATTCAAATACCAAAAAATCTTTCTCGGAAACAATGAACGATATGTTCAATTATGTAAATCCAAGAAATGGTCTTTCGGCTCCTTTACTTTCTGAAGAAGTGCATAAAGTGATCATGGAAAACGCGGAATTCCTAGATTCACATATCATTTACAACAGAGATTTTAACTATGATTATTTTGGGTTTAAAACCCTTGAGCGTTCTTATTTATTGAGAATTAACGGAAAAATTGTTGAGCGCCCTCAGCACATGTTGATGCGTGTTGCTGTTGGAATTCACTTAGACGATTTGAAATCAGTGATTGAAACCTACGACTTAATGTCGAAAAAGTATTTCACTCACGCTACGCCTACCTTGTTCAACGCGGGAACTCCAAAACCACAAATGTCTTCTTGCTTCCTTTTAGCAATGCAAGATGATAGCATCGATGGAATTTATGATACTTTAAAACAAACGGCTAAAATTTCTCAATCGGCGGGAGGAATTGGACTTTCAATTCATAACGTTCGTGCGACAGGATCCTATATTCGTGGAACCAATGGAACGTCAAACGGGATTGTGCCAATGTTAAGAGTTTTCAATGATACCGCTAGATATGTAGATCAAGGAGGAGGAAAACGTAAAGGTAGTTTTGCGATTTATATTGAAACTTGGCATGCTGATATTTTTGATTTCCTAGATTTGAAAAAGAATACTGGAAAAGAAGAAATGCGTGCAAGAGATTTATTTTTTGCAATGTGGACTTCCGATTTATTCATGAAGCGTGTTCAAGATGATGGAAACTGGACTTTAATGTGTCCAAATGAATGTCCTGGACTTTATGATGTACACGGGGAAGAATTTGAAGCGCTATATACTTCTTATGAAGCAGCAGGAAAAGGTAGAAAAACGATTAAAGCCCATGAATTGTGGGAGAAAATTCTAGAATCACAAATTGAAACTGGAACGCCATACATGCTTTATAAAGATGCTGCCAACAGAAAATCAAACCAGAAAAATTTAGGTACCATTCGTTCTTCGAATTTATGTACTGAAATAATGGAGTATACTTCAAAGGATGAAATTGCAGTTTGTAATTTAGCGTCACTTTCATTACCGATGTTTGTGGAAGAGGGTAAATTCAACCACGAATTATTTTTTACCGTTACTAAACGTGTAACTAGAAACTTAAATAAAGTAATTGACAGAAATTATTATCCTGTAAAAGAGGGTGAAAATTCCAATAAACGCCACCGTCCAATTGGATTAGGAGTTCAAGGATTGGCCGATGCTTTCATCATGTTGCGCCTACCGTTTACGAGTGATGAAGCTAAAAAATTAAACCAAGAAATTTTTGAAACGATGTACTTTGCAGCCGTAACCGCATCGATGGAAATGGCAATCGAAGAAGGGCCATACTCAAGTTATGAAGGGTCGCCAATATCACAAGGAGAATTTCAACACAATCTTTGGGGTATAAAAGACGAAGAGCTTTCAGGACGATGGGATTGGGGCGCTTTGCGTAAAGAGGTGATGAAAAACGGGGTAAGAAACTCGCTTTTAGTTGCACCAATGCCAACGGCTTCCACTTCACAAATACTTGGAAATAACGAAGCCTTTGAGCCTTATACTTCGAATATTTATACTCGTAGAGTTCTTTCAGGTGAGTTTATTGTAGTCAACAAACATTTATTGGAAGACTTGGTAAAATTAGGACTTTGGACAGAGACTTTAAAACAAGAATTAATGCGTGAAAACGGATCGGTTCAAAATTTAAATATCCCTCAAAACTTGAAAGATTTGTACAAAACAGTTTGGGAAATGTCGATGAAAGATATTATTGATATGTCACGCCACAGAGGTTATTTTGTGGATCAATCGCAATCATTGAACTTGTTCATGCAAAACGCCAATTATTCGAAATTAACCTCGATGCACTTTTATGCTTGGCAATCTGGATTAAAAACAGGAATGTATTATTTAAGAACAAAAGCAGCAGTTGACGCGATTAAATTTACCTTGAATAATGATAAAAAAGCAGAGCCGATCGAAGTTCTTGAGCAAGAAGTAAAAGAGCCTATTGCAGCACCGGTAGAAACTCCAGCGGTTGAAATGACTCCTGAAGAGTACCGAGCAATGATAGAATTGGCCAAAAATGCGGGTCCTGAAGATTGCGAAATGTGCGGTAGTTAATATTTTATCTCACAGTAGTTCATAAAAAAACCGCTATTCGAGAAAGAATAGCGGTTTTTGTTTTAATCATTAATAACATTTCCTTTTTTATCGAAGAAATGATATTCAAAATACGTGTAAGCGTCACGTGGTATTATTTTCACCCATTTTTTATATTCAAAAAACCATTTTGAACG
>JBEDJV010000267.1:0-2603 GCA_041172545.1 Bacteroidota bacterium
TTCAAATTAAATCCAGTGTATTGAAACGAGGAATCTGCTGAGTAGCGTGACATCGCTTGTGTTGGCAAAATAAATCCAATGTTTTTAGCGAGCAACTGAAAAGTCATCGCATGGTCATTCTCATTGGTTTGAATTCGATAATCGATGTCAAATGAAAGTCCAAATCCTTTTGAAAATCCTGCTCCCTTCGCGAACGAAAATAAACCTGTATAATCCAAGTTGATGGTGTCATTTTGGCTATCCTGATAAATCGTTGCCGTTGACATGGCTCCAGTAGCAAATTGATTTAATGAAAGGACATTCAAGGTCAAGGAATTATTCGTCGAACGATTAAAAATTCCAAATCCAATTTTCGAATACCCTATGGACTGAAAACGCGTTCCGGAGAAGTCAGCAGTATCTCCTAAAAACAGGCTATTTCCTTCAAAGGCATAGCGAAAAGCATCGCGTGAAAAAATGATCGAGGAAAACTGATGGTATCCAGTTTGGATGGAATATCCGTGATTATAGAATGGACTACTTTCTTTTTTTGATAAATCTCCCTTTGAACGGAACAACAATTCTGCATTCATGTCTAATCCGAACTGGTTAATGTTTTGCAAACGTTCAATACTTTCGTTCTTCATGTCTTGATCGATGAACCCACCATAAAAAAAGGATTGAACGATGTTCTTACCAATCGCATTTGACGAGTAATCCCCGTTTGATGTCAGTGTGAATGAACCACCGCGCTGGCCTGTGGTATCCTGAATAAGCGGTAACATGTTTTGTCCAAACACATTCGTGACACAAAGCAAAAAGAACAAACTGATTAGATTTCTCATAGGATAACTTTTGTGTTCAATTTCATGCGGAGTTTAAATGAGAGGAAGGCCTTCGCTTGGACTTGTTTCGGCTCACTTAATCCGGTGGATGGATTCGGAGAATCAAAACGTGCTTCCACAATAACCTTTTTGATGTTGGCTAGATCAGAAAGTGCTTCTTTTTCAATGTTAAATTCGATGTGAGACGGCTGTTTTTTCAATCCATCTATTGGATCGACCGCGGCCATTTCGCAAGAAGAAATCTGACTGCTTCCAATCAATGTATGTAAAATCTGCCCATCTTCTGTCATTAAATATAAAACTGGATCACAACTAAATGGAAATGCGTTGCTCACGTCTAAATAAATCAACCCTGACTCAACATGTGTTTTTGATTCATTTTGCTTGAAGTCAATATCAAAGGTATCACGCAAGGTAAGTCCATCCAATCCAAGTTTTAAAGGAAGTTGTGCACTCGCTTTCACTTGAATTCGACTATTTGGAAAAGCTTCATCGTTTCCTGCGGATGTATTTCCCCATGGATTTAACTGAACCTCATAGGATGCTTCATTCAAAGCTCCAAGGTTTTCGACATACGATTCTAAATTAGAATTCGTTGAATTGAAGGATAGTTCTTGAGCATTCGATTGCAGAGAGGTCCATGATCCAACAGCTGGAGAAATGAAAAAACTTGGTCCTATTTGAGGAGAGGTTAAGGACACTGTATTGCCAAGTTGATTGGTGTTTTTCAAATAATGGATTTGTCCACGTACCGGGACTTTAATCCCATTTTCGATGGTGATTTGAAGAGCGGTCGCCGGTAAATCTAAGGTTCCTTCGGTAATTTTACTCATGAAATCCAAGGTAAAGTCAGCATTATCCGAAAACACTTTCGATCCAAAATAACCTTTGGCATAATCCACCTTGATGTTTTCCAAGCTAGCCTCGAACTTAAAATCGTAAGCAGAACTGATGGAAACCGGAGCGCCATCTGGATCCGTTGTTAAGGTCAATTTCGTTTGAAGGACGTTATATTCCAATCCACTTACACCACGTAAGTCGATTTGATAGTTGCTTAATTCCAACCATTCTTCTTTTACGGTTGGATTGGCCACCGTACCAGCATCCACGCTGTAATTTTGTTCAAACATCACTCCATTATGGGTAACACCCGGCATCTGAACTTTAAATAAAACCTTAGTCCCGAGTGGGTTATACACCTTTACCTTAACTCTTCCGTTAAATACTCGGATGTTTTTCAAAAGCACATCGTCTAAGTCAAAAGAATGTTCTTCGACCGCATTCACGAAGGTGGTCCCTGGAGGGATATTACTCAAAGTAAGGATTGGTGAAAACAGCTGGGTGACAGAGGTGTCGGGAATTTTTATCAAATCAGATAGACCGATATCAAGCAGTGTACGTGTTAAATCGACTTCTATTTCACCGTTGGACGTTTCCGTTAATGTGGAATCGTTGACCCAATTTTTAAGCGAAAGCGTATCGTGAATCAATGGAGCTTCTAGGTCTACATTCCAAGAAGTACCCTCCTTTTTACAGGAAACCAAACCAATGAATAGGCAAAATAAAAGTAGTTTTCTCATCTTATACTCGTTCAATTACCGCCGCATATCCTTGTCCAACCCCGATACACATGGTCACCAATGCATAACGTTTGTTTGTTGCTTTTAATTGTCTTGCTGACGTCAAAAGTAAGCGCGCTCCGGACATTCCAAGTGGATGTCCGAGTGAAATTGCCCCACCCATTGGATTGATACGTGGATCGCGGTCATCTAATCCCAA
>JBEDJV010000268.1:0-4874 GCA_041172545.1 Bacteroidota bacterium
CATTCCGGACAACTTGTCTTTCCGCGGTACCGGGAAAGCATGACGCGGTATTGTATTTTATATGTTTGACTTTCAATGAATTTGAAGAATCTATTTAAACCTTCAAAATAACTATTTCCTTCCCAAAGTAAGGCGTATTGTTCTGGACTTAAGTCCTTAATTGGACGGTGAATTGGGAAGTCGAATTTCTTCGCGTTGTAGGTTAATTGGTTCAAGTATTCCCCCATCGAATCACCTTTCCATGGAGCGATGGCGCCTTCGTATACGCTTAGGTTTCTGTTTGGAAAAACCAATTCTTCATCGATTCCAAGAACCATTCCATATCCTTCACACGTTTTACAGGCTCCGTAAGGATTGTTGAATGCAAACAAATTGACGCTTGGTTCCTGGAAACTCATGTTGTCCAATTCGAAGCGATTGCTAAACCATTCGAGCTTCTGTTCTTTGTGGTGTAAAATAGCGCAGAGGCCTTTTCCTTCCGTGAAGGCGAGTCCGAGGGAGTCCGTGCAGCGATTCAAATTGCTTTCGTCGCTGAAATCATTCGTGAAACGATCGACTGCAAGTAAGAATTCTTCGTCGAAATCAGCACTTAAAAGGTCTTCAATCAGTCTAAATGAATCATTTAAATATACTCTTGTAAAACCTTGTCTATAAAGTGATTCTAATTTATTTAAATGGGTTTCTGTTTCAAAAAGAGTCACTGGACATAAAATGGCAATCGCTTCGTTTAACCAGTTCTTACTGAGGAAGTCCACCACATCTTTGATTTGATGTTTTTGTACTTCTTTACCGGAAAAAAGTTTTTCCGACGCGTGCATAAAACAACTTGAGGTAGTCGTAAATTTCGGTAGTCGTTCCAACGGTCGATCGTGGATTGCTGGAAATGACTTTTTGTTGAATGGCAATCGAAGGAGCAATTCCTTTGATGTATTCTGTTTCTGGTTTGTTGAGTTTGCCGAGGAATTGTCGCGCATAAGAGGACATGCTCTCTATGAAGCGGCGTTGTCCTTCTGCAAATATGGTGTCAAAGGCCAAGCTCGATTTGCCCGAGCCAGAAACTCCGGTGATGACCGTTAATTTCCCATGGGGGATTTTTACGTCAATGGATTTCAAGTTATGAACCCGAGCTCCTTTTATTTCTATGCATTTTTCCACCATACAAAAGTAACAGATGAAAAGGAAAGCTGTTCGCATTCGGTAGAAATCTTAAATAATTTCCTACTTTTAGTACCGCTAAACAATGAACATATGTCTTGGAATTCCCTCTTTCGTAAAAAATCAGTGCACGACATTTTAGAGCAAGTCCGCTTGAATGATGAAAACAGTGACACACATGCTTTAGGAAAACACTTGAAAGTAAGAGATTTAGCTGCTTTTGGAATCGCGGCGATCATCGGTGCGGGAATTTTCAGTACCATTGGTGAAGCTAGTTCACAAGGCGGACCAGCGGTCATTTTCCTATTCTTGTTCACAGCGATTGCCTGTGGATTCGCGGCCTTTGCTTATGCGGAATTTGCTTCCATGGTGCCTGTTTCCGGTTCTGCCTATACGTATTCGTATGTCGCCTTTGGAGAAATCATTGCGTGGATCATCGGTTGGGCACTGATTATGGAGTACGCCATTGGAAACATTACGGTCGCAATCTCTTGGAGTGATTATTTCACTAACATGCTGGAAGGTATTCATATTGAAGCACTTGGGATTCCAAATGGCATACATCTTCCTTCATGGATTCAAATGGATTATTTGAGTGCTTCCAACGGTTTTCACGAAGCTCAGACCCTCATTGCCGCGGGTAAAAATGTAGCGGATTTAGATTCATCCTTGATTTTAGCGCGTGAAGCGTGGATGAGCGCGCCGCAAATTTTCGGCTTCCATTTAATCTTTGACCTACCTGCGTTATTCATTATTGTCCTCATCACTTGGTTAGTTTACCGTGGAATGAAGGAAAGTCGCAATGCATCAAACATCATGGTGGTCATCAAATTGGCGATTATCCTTTTGGTAATCGGTGTTGGAATGTTCTATGTGGATACGAATAATTGGAGTCCATTTGCACCGAATGGAGTAAGTGGAATCCTAAAAGGCGTTTCTGCCGTGTTCTTTGCATACATTGGATTCGATGCGATTTCAACGACGGCAGAGGAATGTGAGAATCCACAGCGAGATTTACCACGTGGAATGATGTGGGCGATAGTCATTTGTACCATTCTTTACATCATTATCGCCTTGATTTTAACAGGAATCGTTTCGTATGATAAACTAGCTGTTGGAGATCCATTGGCATTTGTCTTTGATGAAATTCACTTGCCGAAAATGGCTGGAATTATTTCCATCAGTGCTGTTGTGGCGATGGCTTCTGTTCTATTGGTATTCCAAATGGGACAACCACGTATTTGGATGAGCATGAGTCGCGATGGCCTGTTGCCAAAACGCTTTTCGAAAGTGCATCCGAAATACAAAACACCTTCATTTGCGACAATTGTCGTTGGATTCGTAGTTGCTGTTCCTGCCTTGTTCATGAACTTAACCATGGTTACTGACTTGTGTTCGATTGGAACTTTGTTTGCCTTTGTACTTGTGTGTGGTGGTGTTCTTGTACTTCAAAACAAAACAGATATTCCTCGTGGGAAATTCAAAACACCTTTTATCAATGGTGGATTGGTGATGCCGATTTTGTTAGCAGGTGGAATCGTGCTTTTGTTTACGACGTATCGTACAGAAACGATGGCCTTTATTCAAAATGAACCGACCGTAAAAACGTCTGAAGAAATGTTGCTGCAATTGAACGAAAGTCAAATCGTAACCTTGAAACAACAAGCGATGAACATCAATCAATCCTTGAGTCCAAGTAAAAACGTGGTAGAATTGGACGAAGTTTATGCAGAGGAAAAAGGTGCAACGTTGTTGGCGTCTCACATTCAAGCGCAGGGATGGAAAGATATTTCGATTAAAAACGAAGGCTGGTCGCACTTTGCGAATAAAATCCCTAGTTGGATTTTTATTCTCTTTACGATTTTCATCACGATCATGGCCGTTCGAAATAAATTGTCGCTTATTCCAATCCTAGGATTGTTGAGTTGTTTGTATATGATGAGTCAGCTGGCATTGGCCAATTGGATTTACTTCACCATTTGGTTGTTGTTGGGCTTGGTGATTTACTTTTTGTATGGACGCAAACACTCCAAGTTGGCGGGGTGTTAATGTGCTAATGTGCTAATGTGCCAATGTGCCAATGTGCTAATTGAATGTATTAATTGGACTAATTAGTCAATGAGTAGTCCTAAGGAGTGTTCGATTCCTAGAATCAAGGAATGAATGACTTTGATGTGGATTTCTTGTGCGCGATCAGCAAAGTTGGAATGTGGTGCACGGATTTCGATGTCGGCAAGTCCAGCGAGTTTACCACCATCTTTTCCTGTCAGGACAATCGTTTTCATGCCTTTCGCTTTCGCTGCTTCGACAGCAAGAATGACATTTTTTGAGTTTCCAGAGGTGGAAATACCTAGTAGAACATCGTTTGCTTGTCCGAGTCCTTCAATGAAGCGCGAAAAAACGAAGTCGTAACCGTAATCGTTGCTGACACAAGACAAATGCGATGGATCGGAAATACTGATGGCAGCTAAGGCACGACGGTTATCGCGAAAGCGTCCGCTCAATTCTTCTGCGAAGTGCATGCCGTCACACATCGAACCACCATTGCCACAACTGATGATTTTTCCTCCGTTTTGAATGGCTTGACTCATCAAATCTGCCGCTTGAGCGATGAGTAAAAAGTTCGCTTCCGTTTGAAAATTCGCCAATGTTTGTTGGGCTTCTTCGAATTGCTGTTGAATCAACGTGTGTAGTTCCATTTCCGTCATTTGTCCTCAAATTTAAACTAAATTCTCGTAGAGCGCGACAAGAAGCGGGAGTTTCGTATCTTTGATACATCATGAATTCAAGCTATTTTCATCAAAAAGTCGTATGGATTACCGGAGCATCTTCGGGAATCGGCGAGGAGTTGGCCCGACAATTGGATCGCGCCGGAGCACAATTGATTTTGTCCGCTCGTAACGTAGAAAAACTAAACGAACTGAAAGAAAGTCTTCAGTACAAGGACCAACATTTAGTGGTTCAAGTTGATTTAGCCGACACATCGAATGTTGGAATGTTGGCACAGCAGATTTTATCCCATTACGGAAGAATCGATGTGTTAATCAACAACGGAGGAATCAGTCAGCGCGCAACAGCGTTTGACACAACGATGGACGTCAATCGTCAAATTATGGAAGTGAATTTCTTCGGAAACATCGCCATTACGAAGGCGGTATTGCCGATATTTCGTCAGCAGCAATCCGGTCAAATTCTAGTCATTAGCAGCATTGCAGGAAAATTTGGTTTCCATTTGCGTTCAGCATATAGTGCCTCTAAACATGCACTTTTCGGTTATTACGAAAGTTTAGTGATGGAGGAAAGTGATTACAATTTAAAAGTAACCGTTGCGGCACCAGGAAAAATCAATACGCCGATTTCTACGAATGCGGTAACGGCGGAAGGACAGGTGCATGGAAAAATGGACCACAATCAAGCGACGGGCATGCCGGTGGACGAATGTGTTAAACAACTATTGCAAGCGCTAGTGAAAAACAAGCACGAAGTGTTGATTGGGAATAAAGAACTGATCGCGGTAAAATTAAAACGCTTTCTTCCTTTTCTATTTTGGAAGCTTATTCCAAAACAATCACCGACCTAGTATAATAGAAATTTCTTTTTTGTTCTTACTTTTTGGCATCGCCCCAAAAAGTAACAAAAAGGTCTAGCGCTTAAAAGATGAAACGACCCTCATCTTCCTTGTTGCTAAAATTTCTGAAACTCGCTCTCGTTCCTCGGCT
>JBEDJV010000269.1:0-2574 GCA_041172545.1 Bacteroidota bacterium
TTTATGGCAAGTGACACAATTCACGCCAAATGCTGCTTTACCCGCTGCTAAATCTGAACTACTTGTCATAAGTGTCGCATTCGTTTCATCTACATTCATGGCCATTTTCTCACGGTAGGCAGCAATTTCTCTTTCTGCTTTGGCCATTTCTTTTTTGTAGGCTTTTTCTTGTAAATCGGAGGTGCCTAAAACATGGAAATTGATAACGTAGATAAACGCAAAAACAATGGTTCCAAAGAATCCCCATACCCACCAAGGCGGAAGGTTGTTATCTAATTCACGAATTCCATCGTATTCATGTTCCATTAAAATGGTGTGTTCCTCTTCAATGGGTACCGCATCTGTCAAAATGGCATTTACTTTTTTAAACGTCTCCGCAACAACGGGAACTGGTTCTTCTTCTTTCCGGGGACGAACCAATGCGACCATTTGATAAAACAAGTGACGTAAGTAAAGAACGACGATTAAAAGTATGATGTTCACTACCAACAAAGCGTACAAATCCGTGTTTTCAACCTGTAACCAAGGCATTCCTTTTTCTGCCTCTCCTGGTTGCATGAAGTTCAAGGCATGCGTGTCATTACTTACAAATAAAGAACCCGTAGTAATGACGATGATGAGAAGTTTGGATTGATCACCCATTTCAGCCACTTTCGTTTTGAAATAATCGGATTTCACATAAGTCATTATTGATCCAGCCAAAACGATAATAATCAGAATGAGAATGACCATAAGGAAAATCATCCAGTTGAACATAGATAGATTTGCTACATAATCAGGTTTGGTTTCGCCGCCAACAGTTGCTGTTGCGGTTGTATCGCTGGGTGTTGTAGTTACAACGGGTGGAGTATCTACAAACGTTAAAATGGCATCGATTTCTTCTTTGGAAACGGTTTGTGGAGGCATAGCAGTTGGACTATATCCAGAAACTTCTTTCGCTCGGGCACTTTTTCCAGAAGCAATCAATGCAGATGAATTCGTAATCCAATCGTAAATTAAATCCCCTTCGCCGGCATCCATCCATTTTTGTTTGGCGCCGTGAAGTTTGGGTCCAGTTGAGTTTTTGTCCACCATGTGACACGTATTACAACGGGACTTAAATAATTGTCCACCATCAGCGGCATAGATTTTTCCCTGCGCGACCAAGCTGATTAAAAGCGCAACGAACGTTAGTTGTGTCAATTTAATTTTCATGATGTGTTTGATTTGTGTTCGTACTCTCTTCTAGATCTAAAGGCATGGTACTCATTTCTGCTACTCTGTTTTTCGACATTTTAATGACATACCATAACATCACGGCGAAGAATAGGGTAAACATGATCAGTGATATCAAAGGGTATATCTCGACACCGAGCATGCCTGTAAGGTTGTGTTTGATGAATCTTAACATGTCGTTTATTTCGTAGGTTTCACTTTCACATCTGTTCCAAGTCGTTGCAAGTAAGCAATAATCGCAACGATGTCCTTGCGTTCGATTTCGTTGATTAAATCGTTTTTATTTCGTCCTTTTAATGCAATTTGATTGGATGTATTCACAATATCGACAGCAATGAGATGTGCTTGAGTCTGTAAATCCTTTTTCGCTTGTTTATCGTAGCCTTTGGGATATGGAACACCTAATGTTTGCATTGCGCGGATTTTCGCACCGATGTTTTCAATGTCCATGTCGTCCTCACGCATCCACGGATATGCAGGCATGATGGATCCTGGTGTAATCACCTTTGGACGAATCATGTGATTAAAGTGCCATAGATTTCCGCGAACGCCGCCTTCGCGTGCCAAATCTGGCCCAGTTCGTTTTGAACCCCATTGGAACGGATGATCGTAAACGAATTCACCGGATTTGGAGTAAGCTCCGTAACGAACGGTTTCAAAACGTAGGGGACGAATTAACTGTGAGTGACAGTTGTAACAACCTTCGCGGATGTAAATATCGCGTCCATACAATTCAAGTGGTGTGTATGGTTTCACACTTTTAATGGTTGGAACATTGCTTTTAACAATCATGGTCGGAATAATCTCTACAATTCCACCAATTGCAACAATGACTAAACTAAGGATCATGAATTGAATTGGCTTTCGTTCGATAACCTTGTGCCAGTATTCTCCTTTCGTGTTCACGTGTAGTTCTTTAGTCACAACAGCTTCTGTTTCTTCATTGGCAACTAATTTTCCAGATTTTGCTGTTTTCACCAAGTTGTAGAACATCAAGATTGCTCCACTTAGGTACAACAATCCACCGATAGATCGTAAGTAGAAGAATGGTTTCATTTCAATAACTGTATCGACAAAGTTGTTTGCCAATGTTCCGTCTGGTTTGAATTCCTGCCACATTAATCCTTGCATGAATCCTGCAATGTACATGGGAATCGCATAAAGAATGATTCCCAATGTTGCAATCCAGAAATGTTGGTTTGCCATTTTCGTTGAATACAATTTCGTATTGTACAAGCGTGGGAACAACCAATACAACATCCCGAAGGTTAACATGCCATTCCATCCAAGTCCACCAATATGAACGTGAGCGATTGTCCAGTCGGTAAAGTGAGAAATGACGTTGATGTTTTTTAGTGA
>JBEDJV010000270.1:0-2572 GCA_041172545.1 Bacteroidota bacterium
ATTACTGTATCCTTCGATGCGTTCCTCATTGGAAGTCATCAAAAAGAGACGGTGAGATTCCTGGTGAAAGCAAACACTAACTGCTTCAAACTGTTCATTTTCCAAATTAAGTGTCGTCAAAGAAGCCGCGTCATATGGTGCACGAAGAAAATGAATGTGTTTCGCGTCGTCTACTAATAATAAGGTAGAATCCACCGTCGAAATATTACAGATTTTCGATCCTAAGTCCCACGGTAAGAATGGAGATACGCTATTATCATCCATATCGTAAACGAACATCGAACCACTTTCTTGGTCCAATCCAATGAGATGAGTGGAGTCCAATAAGGTCACATCTGAGAAAGGCTGAACGCCCATTGGAAGTGTTTGAATAGAATTCGGGTGTTGTAAATCGAAATAGCCATCTTCTTTTTGAAAGTTATTTGCTTTTTTGACGTAGTAATTTTCCACCCCAACTTTTTGCAAAGAACGTGCTGCAATGAAGGACATTGTTGCCAAAACAAACGAAAAGAAGTACTGTTTTTTGTTCATGATTTCAACAAATTTAACGGAAAATTCGCGTATTTTTATCAAACCATAAAAAATTGTTCATGAGTTATTGTGAATATTGCCAAAAACTACCACCAGACAACATTCACCGGGTCTATCACGACACAAAATACGGAGTGAAAATCAGTGACGATAGGGAACTTTTTGGCCGATTCATTTTGGAAATTAATCAAGCTGGATTAAGTTGGAACATCATCCTCAAACGAGAGGAGCAATTTAGACAAGCATTTGACAATTATGACATTGAACTCATCGCTCAATATACCGAATCGACCATTGACGAACTCATGACGAATGCGGGAATCATTCGAAATAGAAAAAAAATAGAAGCGGTTATACACAATGCAAACCGTGTTCTTGCGTTACAAGAAGAATACGGATCCTTTTACGCATGGATTGAATCGAATCACACAATAAATACAGAAGAATGGGTGAAACTCTTCAAAAAGAACTTTAAATTTGTTGGTACGGAGATTGTGAAGGAATTTTTAATGAGTTCCGGCATCATCGAAGGAGCACATGTTGACGTTTGTCCGATTTTTACAAACCAAAAATAACCATATGAAAGCCATTTTATTTGCCAGCTTACTTTTTTTGATTCCTACATTCCTTTCTGCTCAAATAAGTTTTGATGCTGGAACCGGCGTCTTAAAAGGATTTGGAGCGCCAAAATCGTTCGGTAATTTACACCTAGGAATAGAAGTTCCAAGATCCACTGATCAATCAGTTTATGGCCGATTTAGTTATTTTTTCCCAGTAACGGAGTCCACTACTCAGTCCACCATTGTTACAGGAAACAATACCAACATTAATCCATACAACTTAACGGTTAACTATGATCGATCAACGAACTACGCCTTATTCGAAGGGGGAACGCGCAAGTACATTGGGAATGACTTTGATTATGGATTTTCAGGTTATTCTGGCACCAATGTGATGGTCATTGTGAATAAGGTTAAAAACGTTTATTCTAACACAGACGCTACTGGACAATACACTTGGGCGGACAATTATTCTTTGAGTCCGTCAGAGGAGCGTGAAGGCACGATTTTAAGTCTTGCATTAGGACTTCAAATTGGAGTTAAATATACGTTTGCAGCGATTGGAACGGTGTATGCTGATCTGAGTGGTCAATATTTATTAACGAAACCAACAGCGAGTAATTATACCGCTAGTCAGACTCAGTTGCTCTCCTCTTTATTCTTGTTATTCAACGTTGGATTTAGGAAAGACTTATACTAAACCAAGTTTCTGAAATTCTTTAACCAAGTTTTCTGTTGACTGATTGCCGTTAACAATGAAATCAGCCTGTTCGTAGATTTCTTTTCGTTCGCTCAGTATTCTTGCTAATTCATTTAACGGTTCACTTGTTTGCAACAAGGGTCGATTCGCATAACTTTGAATGCGATTATTTAATTCTTCGGGGGTCAATTTCAAATAAACGACGGTTCCAAGTCGTTTCATTTCCTGCATTAAATCATTAAAACAGGGAAATCCACCACCAGTAGCGACCCAATGTGCTTTCGACGTTAATGAGTTAAAGCACTCCAGCTCCATTTCACGAAAAGCAGCTTCACCTTTGGTTTTGAAAATTTCTGAAATAGAAAGTCCCGTTTGAACTTTAATATATGCATCCGTATCTAAATATGGAAGTCCAGTTTGCTTTGACAAGGTCTTTCCAAGACTCGTTTTCCCTGCACCCATCATCCCTACTAAAAAAACCATACCTTCTAAATCTTATTTTTACTTGAAAATCAGCCCATTGGTTTTTTTTCACTATTTAATATCAAATTTACTGCAATAATGTTGTGATAACAAAAGAATAATCATATCTTTGCACCCGAATTAAATGATTCCGTAGCTCAGCTGGTAGAGCAATACACTTTTAATGTATGGGCCCTGGGTTCGAATCCCAGCGGGATCACTGTATCATCCTAAAAAAGGTTGACTGGTTAGACCAAAGATAATGAACCCTTTTCAATAACAAGAAGAGGGTTCTTTTTTTTCCATGTTTTAAGTTTTA
>JBEDJV010000271.1:0-2563 GCA_041172545.1 Bacteroidota bacterium
AGTTCCGAAAAGTATAAAAAAATTCCGCAATACAAAGATAATAATCTGATTTTCTGTCAGTTCCTAGTGTTGGTGTCCATTTGGACCATGTGCGTGACCATGAGCAATCTCATCAGCCGTAGCCTCACGTACTTCCAATACTTCACCAGCAAAATGCAAATCTGTTCCAGCTAATGGGTGATTGAAGTCCATTTTCACGTTTTCTTCGTCCACTTCCACAATTTTACCACGTAACTGGTTTCCATCATTGTCACTCATTGGAACCAACGCGCCTACATGAAACATTTGATCGTCAAATTTACCATCTTCATCGTGGAAAATGTTCGTAGGAATCATCGCCATGTGCTGTGGATCGTGTTCACCGTATGCATTTGCAGCTACAATGTGAAAATCAAAGGCATCACCAACCGTTTTGTCCGCTAGGTTTTCTTCGAATTCTGGAATTAAACTTCCAACTCCATATAAGAATACCAATGGATTCGTTTCATTTGTTTCTTCAATCTGCTCGCCAGTTGAATGATTCGATAGCTTGTATTTTAACGTAACTACCTTGTTTGCTGAAATTTGCATACTCAATTGTTTAATTTAATTTCTACTGTCGATGTTCGACTCTTATTTTTTAAGCAACGCTTTGACAAAATTTGGGGTAGCAAAAGTCGCAAAGTGAATGTCTTCGTTATAATAACGCAATCCTTGATCAGCAACAAACTGACGGATCTCGTCTACATTTTGAACGTTTTTCGGATGGCAATTTCCTTTGATTCCATATTGGAAACTCCACATACCAGTAGGGTAGGTAGGAACAAAGAACAATCCAACTGGAGCATTGTTTTCACCGAAAATTCCTTGAAGTGTTTGATTCAATTCAGCAAATGCTTTTTCATTGAATTTTGGAGATTCTCCTTGTGCAACAAGAATTCCTTCCGCTTTCAAGGCATTGTAACAATTCGTGTAGAATTCTACAGAGAATAATCCTTCAGCTGGACCAACGGGATCTGAACCATCCACAATGATGATGTCATATTCTCCTTGTTTTGCATTTTTAACAAACGCAATTCCATCGTCAACGATTAATTCCAAACGTGGATCGTCAAATGACGCTGCAATTTGTGGCAAATGCTCTTTACATGCGTCAATCACTTCTCCATCAATTTCGACCATCGTTACGTGTTCGATGTTTGAGTGACGCAATACTTCTCTCACTGTTCCACCATCGCCACCACCGATAACCAATACGTTTTTCGCATTGCGCAACGTGAATAGGGAAGGGTGGGAGATCATTTCATGGTAATGGAATTCGTCTTTCTCAGTTGTCATCACCATATCGTCCAATGCCAACATTTTACCGTATTTCAAAGACTCCAAAATACGTACACGTTGGAAAGGCGATTGTACATCAACAAATACATCTCCTGTAAAACGCAAGGACAATGCTTGATCTTCGTCTTTATCTGTAAACCATACGTTACGTGTATAGAACTCAGGATTTCTCCATTCAGCAGCTTTTTCACGCGCAGAAGAGATATCGAAATCATTGCGTTGCAATAAATTCACTGAACCACGTTTCATTTCCAATGCTGAATAAGACTTCGCACCGAAACACTCTTTCAAGTGATCAAAAGAAATCCACGCATTCATTTCTCCACATGTAAATAAATCTACTGCAGCATAACCGTATTCCGGCCATGTATGAATCGCCAAGTGACTTTCTTGGATAACTACCACACCCGAAACACCATAGGGTGAAAAATGGTGAAATGTAGAGTTAATCACTGTTGCACCAGCTTTTTGTGCTGCTCCAACCATGTCGCGTTCGATAGCTGCCACGTCGTTCATCACGTGTGGATCACAGTTCATAAATTCAACTAAAATGTGATTTCCTAAGGCTGTACTCATATTTGATGTCGTATTAAATTGAAAAAGTGGCGCAAAATTACGGATTTCTAACAGATTATTTAGTGATATCAGTGACATTTAATCGTTTAGCTGGAATTTAATCCAGAATTAACATTAGGACACCTAGTTTTTCAGGAAGCGAAGCTTATCCAAACTGACTTTGATGCGCGCCTGACCAAAGATAACGGAGAGCTGTTTTCCCTTCATTTCTTCAACGACACCAATGCGATTTGTTTGAATCAACTGGACTTGTGAACCAACTTTAATTAACTCTTGTTGATAGGTTTCGACCTTCTCGATTTGTTTCTTTGTTGGTTTTCTTGGCGCTACTGCTTCTTGTTTTTTGATTTCCGTTTTGGATTTCTCCATGCGGAGGAATTGCGTTAATTCTTGAAATAAAACAGCATTCACATCTTTTTTGCGTGATTTCGCATTGAATCGCTCGATGAATTGAAGCATTTTTTTTCCAGCTTGCAATTGTTTACTGTTGACTTCAGTAACTTGATTTACTTGCGTTAAACGCGTATCCAATTTGGACTCCTTGGACTCATATTCTGCTTTGGCACGAATGGCTTCGGTGGAAACACGATCGAATTTCCTGGACTTTTCTATCAGTTGATTTCGTTCCTTTTGCAAGGAATTCAATAAGGTATCCAACTTCACTTTT
>JBEDJV010000272.1:0-3249 GCA_041172545.1 Bacteroidota bacterium
TTGGACTTGCTGCACGTTATGTCCTCCCTTAAAAACACCTTATCCCCTGGGTCCAAAAATTGGATTCCCAAGTTTTTTCAGTTATTGGAACAAGGAGTTATTTCTTTGGATTTAGAACTCATTCAAAATACGGAAGCAGATTTAACCCATTTTGTTTCTCATCGTACAGGATTGGTTTACGGAAACGCTTTGCATCTTCTCTTTTCTAATGAACTAGATTCGTCGAGATATACAAGTGATGAAAAACTAAAATTACTGCTCTTTGAAACGTTGTTGTTTACATACCTTCGAAAAAATAGAGGATGGGCTATGCGTGCGCAAAGGCACAACGTCGGAAAAATCAAGCCTGAGTTTTGTGTGTGTGAGATTGCGAGGCCAACAATGCGGCCAACACAATCATGCCGCCGCCCAATCCAATGCGCCACGAGAGCGTGGATGCCCCTAGCGCCACTGAGGACACACTGGCAAACACCATTCACTCATTTTCTGGTCATTACGCTGATTATGCGAGCTCCTTGATGAATGGTGTCATCTATGCTGCTTACACGGATGATAACGCAGAAGACAAAGAACAACGAGTTTTGTGGCACTTTTTAGCCTCAACAGAATTAGAAAAATCGAAAAAAATACGTTTTGAGAATCGGATATTAACCGGGGTTACTTTACGCGTGTTAAAAAAAGAACGTGTTGTCGATAAATTACTTTCGAAATTCACTGTTGAATTAGGACTTTTTCTGATTCAAGGAACACATCAGCCGAATGAAGATGAACAAAAGAAATTAGCTTCACTCGGAAAGGCACTTGATTTAACGAGTAAGGAAATTCAAGAGTCCGTTGAAATGTGTAATGCCTACATGCTCCAAAACCAAAATGAAATTCTCGTTTTTCAATCAGAAACAGAAACAGGCTATGTGTTTAAGGCTTTCAGTAAACGTTGGGTACGAATATTAGGTCGCAATAAAGACAAATTAGTTCAGGAAATGCGTGAAAGTAAGGAACTGATGTCCTTGATTCAAAAATCAACCAAAGAAGAATTAAGTGCGGAGGAAAAAGAACAAGTGCGCACCCAATTCCTTGATCTAATTAAAACAATGCCCTCTTTAGCACTTTTTCTTTTACCCGGAGGAAGCCTACTTCTCCCTTTAATTCTTAAACTTGTCCCTGAATTAATGCCTTCTGCATTTAAAGTGAATGAAATAGAAAAAAACAACGATAAAAAATGAACTGTAAGATCCACATTTACCTGTTAAACGATTTGTATTCACAAGAATTAGCGGACGAGCAACACGAAGGTAATCAGTCCATTGACAACATCAAATACGAATGGGAAGATGAGTTATCCATCTCAAGTGATGTGATTTCAGTTACAGAATTATCCGATGTTGCGTATCCACTAGCAGGGATGAATGAGCACAACGAAGCATTTCAATTCGACATTCCGAACATGCGATTATTTGAAATCCAATCATCCGATGCCCCAAAAGTATACATTGGAGCTTCTGAAAGCATTGTTTCATCCGCATCATTTGAAAAAACCGATGAAAGCTATACAATCGAAATATTCTTGAAAGATTACGAGCCGATGTCCAACCCAACACCTGGAATTTTCATTGCAGCAAAATCTTTCCCAAAAGAATTGATTCGCTTATGATTGTATTGAAAAACATACAGCTTACATACAATAAGCCCATCATCAAACGGGCAAATTTAAGCGTTGCAGCGGGAGAAATACTCGGTCTCGTTGGGAAAAGTGGCGCTGGAAAATCCTCCCTATTGAAAATTATTGCTGGCCTTATTGATCCCGATGTAGGGGAAATTTCCATCGACCGACAAGTACAGCCTCGCGTTCACCAATTGTTGATTCCTGGTTTTCAGCGCGTAGCCATGGTGAATCAGGATTTCAAACTGGACATCTATCATACAGTGGAAGAAAACCTACGTGAAGTAGTTTTACATCTACCAAATCACAAAAGAGACAAACGCGTTCAACAATTATTGCGCTTGTTTGACTTAAAATCCATCGCAACGACGAAGGCGCACCTCATTTCAGGTGGAGAGCAACAACGCTTGGCAATTGCACGCGCAATAGCTGACCAACCAGAAATTTTATTACTCGATGAACCATTTGGTCACCTTGACGCGAATTTACGTGCACGACTAACGGAACATTTAATTCGGTTGCGGGAGGAAGAACATACGACGATTGTTTTGGTTTCCCATGAGGGACAGGACGTCTTGGGACTCTGCGATTCCATTTGTATTTTGAAAAACGGAATCTTGAGTAAAAAATACAAACCTGAATTTTTATACTACCACTATTCCAATCTTCATCAAGCACGTCTTTTTGGACCAGTAAATTCAATTAAACTAGGAGAAGAAACGATTCTTTTTCGTCCGGATGAATACCGAGTTTCTTCTACTAAAGAAGCACTACCCGTTCAATTTATTCGCAGTATTTTTGTAGGTGGCTTCTACCATAATTACTTTCAAACAGAAACAGGAGAAACGATTGTACTTTACCAATTTGAACGCTTAAATGACACCAGAGGAATCGAAATCGTTAAAAAAACAAAGTAAACTTCCTTGGTATTGGGGTTTCAGTGCCTTTAAGGAAGCCATCGTTACCTATGTGAAGGATGGAGCCTTTTATCACGGCGCGGCTCTTGCATACTACACCCTGTTTGCTTTTATTCCCATCATCTATTTAACAAGTTCGATTTTTGGCCGCATGGTTGGACCCAAAAACATGAAAGAAATGATTTCGGATTTATTGCGGAATCAAATGGGAATGGAGGATAGTACTTCCATCATGGAGGTAGTGAAATGATCAGTATAGCGGTCCTACTTTACAGCTGCTCCGCCTTTTTTGTGTCGTTAAAACGCAGCTTGAATGAATTCTTCAACGTCACCAAGAAAAATCGTCACGAAGAAAACTTATTTATGGACATCATCGGCTTTCGGTTTATATCCATGGGACTTTTAGCCGTTTTTGCCTTGATCATCATCCTCTTTTATTTCGCGCAAGTATTTATCTTTTCAGCCATTCAAAATTGGAATCATTACCACAATGGATTAATTGATTTTTCTTTGAATATTCTTCAAAACATTCTAACGATCGGTAGTAATTTAATGATTTTTACCCTGGTCTTTAAATTTATTCCCGATGCAAAAGTTCAATGGAATGTTGCCTTTAAAGGTGCTGTTTTCACGTCCATTCTACTCGTCCTCAGTCAGTTTATCATCAATTAC
>JBEDJV010000273.1:0-2895 GCA_041172545.1 Bacteroidota bacterium
GCAAACGGCTGCGGATCCATACAATGGATTGATTTACACCTCGTTTCAAGAGCGCGCCACCAAAATATCACACGTAAATACAGGTAAAATCGCCTACAAATCAGGAGATAAATTACTAGCGAAAATCTGCAATACCATCGCAGGAGAAGAAGCGCTACACGAGAAAGCTTATAAGTTTTTTATGAGTAAAGTTTTGGAAGCAGATCCAAATGGGGGACTAGCGGCTTTCGTTCAAATGATGAAGAAAAAAATCGTGATGCCTGCTTCATTAATGGATTTCGGGACTGAAAAAAATCAATACCTTAATTACGCTTCTATTACACAGAAAATCGGTGTGTACACGAGTCACGATTACGCAAATATCATCGATCACTTGGTGAAATTCTGGGGAATCGACAAGATGAAAGGATTAAGCGACGAAGGCAACAAAGCACAGGACTTCTTATCATCACTTTCTGAACGCTACTTCAAATTAGCTGAACGACTCCAAGAAACAACGGAAGTGCAGTTGATTTGGTTAAATAAATCGAAATTAGCGCTTTAAAAGCGATATACAAATGCGTTAATGTTCATACCTGCACCAACTGAGGCCATCATTACGCAATCACCCGAATGTATCTCGTGACCTTCTAATTTCCCTTGTAAAATCAAATCCAACAAGGTTGGTACGGTTGCAACTGAACTATTACCAAGCAGGTGAATGCTCATAGGCATGATATCTAACGGTGTTTCTTGTTCATAAAGCTTATAAAATCGTTGAATGATGGCTTCGTCCATTTTTTCATTTGCCTGATGCAGTAGTACTTTTTTGAGATCTTTCAATGTAACACCACTTTTCTCCAGTGCCATCTTCATTGCAATAGGAACATGGTTTAAAGCAAATTCATAAATTTTTCTTCCTTGCATTTTAATAAAGCGATCTTGTTGGTTTTCTTGTTGTCCGAATGATTTAGCATTGTAAAGAAAATCAGCCTCTTCGAAAGAAAAAGTTTGGGAGGCATACCCAAGAACCCCTTTCGATTCAGTAGAATCGCCACTTAACACACATGCGCCTGCCCCATCAGCAAAAATCATTGAGTCGCGATCTGCCGGATCAACTACCCTTGAAAGCGTTTCGGAACCAATAACTAAACAATTCTTTGCTTGACCGCTTTGAATATAGATCGTAGATTGAATCATGGCTTCTACCCAACCTGGACAACCGAAAACGATGTCGTAAGCAACACAATTGTTATTTCGAATACCTAAACGGTGTTTGACACGTGTCGCTAGACTGGGCATGAAATCAGATCGATTGGAACCGTGTTCGACATTTCCATAATTATGGGCGACAATAACGTAGTCAAGTTCCTCCTTATCAATGGTTGATTGTTTCAGAGCGCGTTCAGCAGCGATTAGTGAAATATCATCGTTATTTAATGCTTCACTCACATAACGTCGCTCAGAAATCCCTGTGATTTTTTCAAACTTTCGGATGATCGATCTTGAATCTTCGGTGATGATTTTCTGGTAATCGGAGTGGAACTGATGTTTTAAAAAGTCTTCGTTCTTTACCCTGACTTCAGGTATGTAACTCCCAACACCATTGATGATTGCGCGCATATGGACTTATTTGTGGCCGTAACATCACTACCACTCTTAGGTCAAAGTTAACAAAATTTTTATACTTAGTGTTAAAATGACATTTAGTCTGATTGTGATGTGATTAGGTCGGAAATTTGCATTAAAGTGATTGGGTGATATTTTATTAAGGATGTGAATCAGAAAATTTATTCAGTACACACTATTTTTATATATTAAAAACTATACCGTTTTTATTTCTTTAGAAAACAAAGAAAAAGATTTATTATCATCATTTCTGAACGCTACTTCAAACTTGCGGGACGACTCCAAGAAACAACGGAAGTGCAATTGATTTGGTTAAATAAATCGAAGTTGGCGCTGTAGAATAGCACTCCACATTCATTTATTGGTTATTGGACTTTCTTCGCCGCTCGACGTTTACTAAAAATCTGTCCAATGAACATACCAATCATCACACAACTTCCAGTCACAAGCGCTTGAGTCAATGGATATCCGAATAATAACATCACGCCAGTTCCAGTAAGAAGTCCAACAATGACAGCGAGCATTTTTTTCATCTCAAGTAGGTTTAAAAGTTTTGTTTATTCAATGTCCAAATAGACATCGTAGGAAATGTGTCCACCCTGTGATGCCTTGTAATTCGTGTGCCAATAGTTATTCAGCACATACAAAAATACGGAATTTACGGATGCATTTGATCTCGTCCAAACTTTCGCTCCATTGACTTTTTGTTCGTTGATAATTCCTCCTACCTCAAATAAACTGAAGGCAGGTGCTTGAATGCTGATTTTACGTTTCCCGTTGTTTAATTCTATTTTTTGGCTAGCACAGACAAACTCTTTGTTCGACCCTGGTAGTTGGTCCAATGGATACCGCAGCATCTTTTCTTTATCTCCATAGGAAAGTTGCCAATTGGCATTTTGAAACGGAAAGGCCATGTGCATGGATTCTTTTTCCAAGGTTTCTCTAATTCCATGTTCAGTTGAATGGATTTTCGATTTTCATCTTCCCATTCGTTGGACGGTTGAATGTTTTGTGGACGATAGAATTCCATCGGTGCGATTCCTTTACTGTAGATGAATTGCATGAGGTCATCCGGTAGATCTTGGGCTGTTAAGTCTTCGTTTTGAACGATCAATTTGGAAATCCCTCCCGTGCTCAGATCCACTTGAAAATCAGTGATGATGCTCTTAGAAACGGTCGTTGCTGCCGGCGTGGAAACATAATTGAATCCTAGTTTCTTGCTCAATTGTTCGTATTGTGTTCGAGCAGAATCGAGAAAGGACTTCTTGATGCGCCATTGTTCCGTAG
>JBEDJV010000274.1:0-2529 GCA_041172545.1 Bacteroidota bacterium
GAAGCGACGTAGTATCCACGCCAATTGAAATAAGGTTCGACAAAATGCATGGGCAAATTTATACAGCGAAAATGAGACTACACTGCAATAGTCTAAAATAAGTTATAATTTCGCGTTTTTCTTTTGAATAAATCAAACCAATCCAAAAATACACCACGTGGGAAAAGATAAACTTTTACGATTTGAAGCCCTTAAGTCATTCTCCAATGTCTACGAACCTGTCTTTCGCGAACCTTTTCCGATTCAAGGAAACTGGCGAAAAGATGTATTTCAGAACGACAATCCCATCATTCTAGAGTTAGGTTGTGGGAAAGGAGAATACTCTGTTGGACTTGGACGCAAATACCCAGAGAAGAACTTCATAGGTGTCGATTTAAAAGGAAACCGCATTTACATTGGTGCAAAGGATGCGTTAGAGACGAACCTGTCCAACGTAGCGTTTTTACGCACACGCATTGACTTTATCCTCGATTATTTTGGTGAACACGAAGTGGATGAAATTTGGTTGACCTTTTCAGATCCACAGCCGAATAAAGCTCGCAAACGCTTGTCCTCTCCCCTGTTTATTGATCGTTATAAGAAAATATTAAAACCGGGAGGCATCGTTCACATGAAAACGGATAGCGACATTCTTTTCGAATATACCTTGGAACAAATCGAAGAAAACAACTACGAATGTTTAGAGTCCACGTGGGACTTATACGCGAATCTACCTGAGGATTTGGATCAAGACACACGTGAGATTTTCCACATTCAAACGTACTACGAGAAATTATTTTCTTCACGTGGACACAAAATCAAGTACTGTAAATTCAAGATTTCTTAATCAGCGAATCTGCTTATAATTACGGTAATTGGTGTCAATGCCGATGAATTTCAACAAATCCTTGAATTTATTTTTGAGGGATTTTTTGTTTCGACTCGGATCCACTTTAAAGGTCCAATTCAAGCGATCAATACGTGGCTGCATGATTGCTGGATGCGTTCCCTGAAATCGCGCCAATCCATTAATGTGATCTTCATATGGAAAAACGTCAACATCCTCAATGTTTTTCTCCAACCACTCGTCATCGTGCCACAGTTTGTGAAAGGATGTTTGTTTCGCTTGCATGGCTCTTGGATCCTTCACCCAACCATAATGATAAACCTTCGCTTTGATAGCGGCCACATTTAATTTTTGATTGTCATCCTTTCGGAATCCCTGCGCATCTCGATAAGAGTATATGTTTTTCTGATTGCGGATGATGCGGATTTCGTTTTTGTACCAATTATTGGATGCTCCAATAAAATCGTAGGATCCAAAAAAATGTTGGTAGGAAAATAAAAGTCCATCGACTTCAACATCATTCACATACAGTTCCATTTTCGCACGTATTTCCTCGTAATCTCCTTCGTGAATAACTTCATCACCTTGAATGTAAAATGCCCAGTCAGTGTCCGCAGAAATGGCTTGAAAAGCTTTATTTGTTTCATCCGCAAGTACAGCTCCATTTTCACGCAGCGTATCATCCCAGATGGTTTCAATGATTTTGATTTTCGATGGATTGATGGATTGAATCAATGCCAAGGTTTCGTCTTCCGAATTTCCAACAGCAACAATTACTTCGTCACACAGGGGCAAAATAGACTGAATGGCTTCCACAATGGGATAGTCCAATTTGATGGCATTTCGAATAAACGTAAATCCAGAGACTTTCACGTTCCGTTACTTGTCTAACACTTTTGGAATGCGGAAATAATCAGAATCTTTTTTGGGAGCATTCATCAAGGCTTCTTCGTGAGAAACGGTCACCTTTGGCTCATCTTCTCTTAAACGGTTGATTTCCTCGGACATAAAAATCAAGGGCTCCACATTGGCAGTATCGATTTCGGAAAGCTTGTCCACGAATTCAATCATGCGCTCCATGTCCTTTTGTATAGACACTTTATCTTCTCCTTGAAACTCTAATCGTGCAAGGTGTGCAATGTGGTCAATTAATTCTTCCGTGATTTTCATGTGTCAAAATTATTTATTTTCCTCGAATAAGTGTGGATATTCCCTTAAAATTGGTGTATTTATTCGATCAAAGCAAGCCTGACGAATTTCACTGATTTCCATGTTATTCAATTCCTCTACAGAGAAATAGGGATGAATGTACACACGAGAAATTCCGGGTTGAGCTGGACCCAATATATCCGTTGGATCAGAAAAAAGCTTGTAGTTATTCGTGAAAGTCAATGGCAACAATGGAATCCCCATGGTTTTCGCCATTTTAAAGGCTCCGTCTTTAAACGGAATCATTTTAGGACACTGATGATCAGGAATTGTGCCTTCTGGGAAAATCACAATCGACCAACCCTCTTCAACAGCCTTATTTGCCATCGAATAGGCTTGTCCAGCTTTACTTTTGTTGTTTCTGTAAACAGGAATGTTCAAATTTTTGAAATATGTCCCGAGGATGGGGTACTTCAAAATTTCACTTTTTCCAAGAAATACAAATGGTGATTCCGGCAAAATCGAATGAAGTAGGAAAATATCCAAATAGGATG
>JBEDJV010000275.1:0-2521 GCA_041172545.1 Bacteroidota bacterium
GGCCCATAAGCACCACTTATTGATTTTTTGAGTTGCGCTGGACTTTCAATTAAAAGGATGGCTTGCGCGTACCAAGGGTCAACCTGGTTCGTTTCAAATACGGCTATTCCTTTTCCGAGGGTTGGAAATACTTCATGAAATCTGTAAAAATCATTTTTTCCGGTTGTAACATAGAGTTCCTCTGTAGAATCTAAGCCAAAGTTTTTACGTAATGTGGCCTTGTATTGCGCTTTCTCCGTTTCAGTTTTTGTTCGCCACTGTTTGAATGCCATGGTCTCAAGGATCGTGCGATTTTTGGCAACATTAATAATGCAAGAATCGGGAGATAAAGTCATGATTCGTCTCCAAAACTTAGCTTGAGGCAATTCAACCCAGCGGTCTTCGAACAGGTCATCTGAACGCATTACGCGGTTTAAGGTATTCTTAGTTTTAACTTCTAACTGTTCGTGTGTCCACGTTTGAGCCTGCATGAAAAACGAATAATTCAGTGATATGATAAGAAGAAATCGGAATAAATTCATGAAGGTGAAATTAAGGAATAACTCGTTTGCTAACGCGTTACGTGATCTCAGTTACAAACATCCGTTTTTTAATCCGTATATTTGACTGTGGAAATGTTAAAGAAAATCCTGGGTTTTCCCTTTATTTTTTTAGTCCGAATTTATCAGTGGGTTATTTCACCCTTGCTACCCCCAAGTTGTAGATATACACCGACATGCTCTTCCTATATGATTGAAGCCATTCAAGTGTGGGGTCCAGTTAAAGGCATTTGGTTAGGTACTAAGCGAATTTCACGCTGTCATCCAAAGGGAGGACACGGGTATGATCCGGTGCCGAAGAAAACGCCTCCTCTCGAATAACCCAACCTCGAGCACTTAAGATCGCTTCGTAGGTGATTAGATCGAATACGTTGGGAGATAAATCAATCCAGCGTTGGATTCGAATTTCGCGTCCATCAATCTGATTGTTCCTTAAATTAAGAATTCGTAAGGCATCAGAGGCTGATTTGGCGTTTTCAACATAAGAAAACCACTGTTTTAACACATGGATTGCTGGGTTTTCACTGATTGGAAAATCTTCAGCTCGTACCGAATGAATAAAATGGATTTTACGCTTTGCTCTACTGAATAACACGTTAAGTCGTTTATCGCCACCCTCCTGAGTTAAGGGGCCAAACCGTAAATCAAATCTTCCATCTTCATTGTATCCATAGCCAAAGGATATGATGATTTCATCACATTCATCCCCTTGAACTTGTTCTGCAGTTTTTAAAAATAGCGCATCGGATTCAAGTGCTAATTCAATCGCTATACGTTCAGGAGCTGCGCACAAAGAAATAATGGCTTTAAGTTGCTTTTCTGAGAACGCTACTAATCCAATACGGGCATCTTTTAATCCTAATTTTTCAATTAATAGGTTTTTTGCAGCCTGCGCTTCGATTATATTTATTCCATCTTTATAATGATTACCAGGAAGATAGATGGATGTGATGGCTTGATAGCTTGGATAGCTAGGTAAAACAATGAGTTCATTGTTATAGAAATGCCGATTCGAAAATTGTATCAACTCCTCGTGTTGGCTTCTGTAATGAAATTTTAATGGACTTTGAGGTAAATTGAATGCTGCTTGATCAAGCAGGGTGAGCGCATTAGAAGTTCCTCGCTGAAAAAAGGCTGAAGGTGCCATTTGCATAGAATCGCCGGCCACAATCAATTGTTTTGAGCGATAAATCTCACCTAAGGAATGAGACAATAACAACTGACTCGCCTCATCAATTATTGCTACATCAAAACGGTTTTTAATCAAAGGTAAATCCAAAGCGATTTGCACCGGACTACTCAGCCAAATGGGCTTCAATAAAGAAATCCAATGTGAAGCTTCACTTTCCAATATGGTGCGTAAGGCAGGAAAATTTCTTTTTCGATTAAAAACAGAATGATTTCGCTACTTTTGATCAACGGAATGACCATAATGGAACTTCCGTGACCAAAAAGAAAGTTGATCTGACAGAGAGGGGATTACAGGATAAGAAGAGGTTCAATCAACACAGTCGGAATACTGATACAGGAAGCATAGTCACTGAGTTCCTTAGCAGACGTAGGTTAAATTCAACTATGGAAGGGTTTGCCAGAGACTACCGAGATGAACATCTAACTCGAGATTATCGCAGCATCTAAAAGGGTTTTAAGAATATGGCGGGTAGAAACGATCCGAGCGGAAAATTTACGCCGATTTCAATTTCCCGAAAAACAGCTGCGACTACTATTCGTAAAGGTACAGCTCCAACCATCGTTAACTTCGAAGACCGATCTCTCGAGCGCAGACGGCAGCTGATCTTTTCGCCAACAAGTAGCGCCGAAAGCACTTATCGAGCTCCTGATTTCCTTGGCAATGAGTCCAGCCCACTCGTCACTGATAGACATGACCCTTAGATCGTCGAAGCCGGCATCTAGGACACCTTGATCAAATCCGGCCTTTCACCATTCTTCAGCCAACGCAAACAGATCCCCACCAGTACAAT
>JBEDJV010000276.1:0-2502 GCA_041172545.1 Bacteroidota bacterium
GGTGAAGAAGTCGAAATCGATATCGATGTTGCGGAAAAATCAGTCCTTATCAAAGGGCTTATTGACGATTCGCCTGAGGAATAGATTCCCCTACCTAACGTGAAGCGCCCTATTCTCGAGAAGGTGATTGACTTTTGCAAGTACTTAAAAGACCACTAAGCTCCCGAGATTGAAAAGCCTCTCAAGTCTACTGACATGGCCTCAGTCGTAGATCCTTGGTACGCTGACTACATCAACCTTGAGCAAGAAGTGCTTTTTGAGTTGATTATGGCATCCAACTACTTAGACATCAAGCCTCTACTTGAACTGGCATGCGCCAAGGTTGCCTCGTTGATTAAAAACAAGAGCATCCAAGAAATCCGCAAATTCTTCAACATTGAGAACGACTTTTCGCCTGAAGAGGAATAACAAATCATGGAAGAGAACAAGTGGGCTGAGCAATCCTTCTGATGTGCGTGAATTTTATGAACATCAAAATAAGCGGAATTGGAAGTTATATTCCTGAAAAAAGCGTAAGCAACACTGATTTTTCTGATCATGTTTTTTTAAACGAAGACGGAAGTCCTTTCGGACATCCAAATGAAGTTGTAGTCAACAAATTCAAGAGTATCACTGGAATAGAAAACCGACGCTACGCCAACGATCAATTCACCACCTCAGACTTAGGTTATTTTGCTGCCCAAAAGGCTATTGCCAATGCCAATATAGACCCTGAAACTATCGATTATATCATTTTCGCACACAATTTTGGCGATGTAAAACACGGTACTATTCAATCGGATATGTTACCCAGTTTAGCTACTAGAGTCAAAAATAAATTACAAATCCAAAACCCGAAATGTGTGGCTTACGACCTTCTTTTTGGTTGCCCAGGCTGGATAGAAGGGGTGTTACAAGCCAATGCCTTCATCAAATCGGGCATGGCAAAACGTTGTTTGGTCATTGGTGGAGAAACCTTATCAAGAGTGGTAGACGATCACGATCGTGATTCTATGATTTATTCAGACGGAGCGGGCGCTTCCATTTTAGAGGCATCAACCGACGAAAGCGGAATGTTATCCTATGAAAGTGCTACGTTTGCCAATGAGGAAGCCGGCTATTTATTCTTTGGAAAATCATATAATCCAGATTTAGATCCCGATACCAAATACATTAAAATGTACGGTCGTAAAATCTATGAATTTGCTTTAAGCAATGTGCCAGCAGCCATGAAAAGCTGTTTGGAAAAGAGTGGATTAGGCATTGACGATGTGAGCAAAATATTGATTCACCAAGCCAATGAAAAAATGGACGAAGCCATTGTACATCGCTTTTACAAACTGTACGGAAAAACCCCTCCTAAAGATGTAATGCCTATGAGCATTCACGATTTAGGGAACAGTAGCGTGGCTACAGTTCCAACACTTTTTGACCAAGTGCTTCAGGGTAAAATTGAAAATCAAGAAATCAACAAGGGCGATGTTTTAATCTTTGCTTCGGTGGGAGCAGGAATGAATATCAATGCTTTTGTTTACCGATATTAAGCATTATTATCACTATCTGAAATTCGCAGTTGAAACCATTTAACTGCGAATTTTGTTTTGATATACGACGCTTTCAAGTTCACAATTCAAAACTTTATTTATCTTTGTTGCTATAACAAAAACGAACACAATTCCATTTGGTTCCCTTTTATAACTATGTACGAAAAAACATTTCCCAATAAACGATTCAAACATACTTTAGAATTTCTACAAAAACACATTGCCACTTCAGAAACTATATTTGATTTGGGTGTACCCAATCCTTTTTCGAAGATCATGATCGAAAATGGCTATACGGTAAAAAACACTACGGGAGAAGATCTAGACAACAACCAAACAGCGCTTCAAAACGAGGAGTATTCTGTTTTTACTGCCTTTGAAATTTTCGAACATTTATTAAATCCATACACGATTTTACAAAATGTAACATCAGATAAATTAGTAATATCAATTCCACTTCGTCTGTGGTTCTCTCCTGCTTATCGCAGTAAAACCGATATGTGGGACAGACATTATCACGAATTTGAAGATTGGCAGTTGGACTGGTTATTGGAAAAAACAGGTTGGAAAATTATAGCTCGAGAAAAATTCACACACCCTGTGAAAAAAATTGGTTTTAGACCTTTGTTGCGTTTCTTCACACCAAGATATTACATCGTTTACGCCGAAAAAATAAAATAATGAGGTATTACATCGTCATTCCTACGTACAACGAAGAACAATTTATTGCGTTGACATTGCAATCGTTAGCAGAGCAAACTGTTGTGCCCACAAAAGTGGTTGTAGTGAATGACAGCTCTACAGACAGCACTCCTGAAATTGTATCGGATTTTGCAAAAAAATACCCTTGGATTACCTTGGTCAACAAAACTTCAGACGCCATTCATTTGCCAGGAAGTAAAGTAATTCAGGCTTTTCAAAAAGGACTAGAATCAATCGACGAAGACTATGATTTGATCGTAAAAGTAGACGCTGATTT
>JBEDJV010000277.1:0-3850 GCA_041172545.1 Bacteroidota bacterium
AGCTAGGAGTGTGCCCGTAAGCATCACACTTACAGCAGTGCACTTTGTTGACGATAAGTTGGGGTGGGCTGTTGGTCATGGTGGGGTGATATTGCACACCATTGATGGAGGAAACAATTGGACGCAACAAGCAAATGGTGAAGAGTTAGCCAAGCAAGCTTTTTCAAGCGCTGAGGAATTAGTTCGCGCAAATCCATTCGATAAAGCAGCAGAACGAGCATTGAAGTCTGCACAATTTTTAGTTAGTGATGGTCCGGATAAGCCATTGCTCGATGTTTACTTTAAAGATGCAAATCATGGATGGGTTGTAGGTGCTTACAACCTATTTTTTGAAACTGTAGATGGCGGGAAAACTTGGGTGAGTATGCGTCACCTTATTGAGAATCTCAAGGAAATGCATTTGTATTCGATTCGTTCGAATCAATCAGACATCTATATTTCAGGTGAGCAAGGACAAATGCACCGTTCTACAGATGGCGGTAAGAAATTTTCACCACTGAAAAGTCCTTATGCCGGTAGTTGGTTTGCCTTGGCTATAGGAAGTAATGGAAATCTGATTGCAGGAGGTTTGCGAGGAAATCTTTTCCGTTCTAACAATCGGGGTGAGAAGTGGTCAAAGGTTGAATTTCCGTTCCCAATTTCTTTTGTTTCGGCATCGGCACTTCCAAATGCTGATTTCATCGTAGTTAACCAAGCAGGACAAGTTTTTAATCTTTCTACAGACTCAAAATTGAGGCTAATCACAACTGCTTCAATGTCACCCATCGCTTCGGCGCTTCCGCTGAAAGCGGGTGGAATTCTGTTGGTAGGTGGGGGAGGTTTGTCTACAGTTAAAGATACAAGTAGCGAGCAAGGCAAATCAAAATGAAGGAGTTGGATTGTTAACAGATCATTTAGCCATTTACCAGTCTGTTTCAACGCAAGATGTTGTGGAGATTAAATCCAAGGTTTCCAAATTGACAAAAAAAGAACTGAATGCTCGGATTAATCAATCTGAATCGGATTTTAAAAATGGAAAGTTTAAATCAAGTTCTGAACTCGCTTCGAAATACACATGAATTCCTTTGAAATCATTTGGTCTAATTTTGCTGAAAATGAATTAGATGAAATTTTTACCTATTTTTCTGAGGCAGCGGGTATTCCCATCGCGAAGAACCTTATCCAAAACATTATTGCAGAACCGAACAAACTTCTTGCTAATCCGAAATTAGGACAATGTGAAGAGTTGCTTCTACATCGTTCAACGGAATACCGCTATTTGCTTTACAAACAGTTTAAATTAATTTATTCAGTAGATTTTAAAAGGAAAAGGATAAAAATAGCGGATGTTTTTGATTCTAGACAAAATCCCCAAAAAATGAAACGCAACAATTAATCGTCAGCATTCGACTAATGCAACGCCCATTCCTGCTCAAAAAAATCCAACATAAACTGGTGTCTTTCCTCTGCAAGTTGTCGAGCCGTCGCTGTTTCCATGCGGTCTTTGAGCAACAAGAGTTTTTCGTAGAAATGATTGATGGTGTGACTTTTCGATTTCGCATATTCCTCTTTCGTCGCGTGGAGTAGGGGTGCAATGCTCGGATCGTACAATGGACGCTCTTTACTTCCTCCGTAGGAGAATGCACGTGCAATTCCAATCGCTCCAATCGCATCTAGTCGATCGGCATCGCGTACAATTTTTCCTTCTATGGATGTTGCTTCGTCGGAAACTAGCGCGCCTTTGTAAGAAACGACTTGAACAATCTTCGCCACGCGGTCAGCGATTTCAAAGGGACATTTCAATTGATTGAGCAAGTTCAATACTTCGCGGGAACCAGCATCGAAATCACCACCATTGTATTTGTGGTCGGAATAATCATGGAGTAGGGCCGACAAGGAAATTTCATCCGAATTCCCGCCTTCTTTGGATTGCAGGTACAGTGCAGTTTTCCAAACGCGTTCAATGTGAAACCAATCGTGACTGCCTTCAAGATCCTTGAATTTTGCTTCAACGAGCTGGGCAACTTGATCGATTAAATGCGTCATTAGATTTTTGAAATGCGTTGTGTTGTCGAAATGCCGTTGATGGTAAAGCGAACCAAGTAAATTCCTGTTGGCAGCGATTGCACTCTTAATATGGGAATCGAACTAGATAAAACACGCATTCCGTTCAAATCCAACACTTCGAGTTGTTCGATTTTTTCAGAACTGGCCACCTGAATTAAATCGGTGGTTGGATTTGGATACACCACATACGAAACAACATTCGGTTCATGCAATCCAACGGGATCGTCTTTGCGCACTTCGATGTCATCGATGTATAACTTGAATCCATCATAGGTTCTATTGACGAAAGCCACGTAAATCGTTTGATCGTGGTATCCTTCTGTGAATAAATTCACTTCGCGATTCGTCCATTCAAAATTTTCTTCTTTGATGTATCCTATCGTATCCGTAAAACTAGAAAGCTGATTGTCCGTAGTGGATACCAACACTAAATAATCATCTGGATAAGATGGATCTTGCGATTTAGCATTCCATTCAATGTAATTTCCGAAGGCACCAAGCGCAAGGGGAGGAGTAATCATCCAACGACTAGCGGAATCCATGGTGGTAAAAAAAGAAGTAGAAGCAGCTACAGTATCTAATGCGTTTTCCGGGTCTACAACCGTAATCCAAGCGCTTGTATATTCTGCAACTAATGGATCCGGTGTGTTTCCGTCATTGTCCACAAGCGTATAGTTTGTAGGGATTCCTTGTTGGAAATCAGTCGACAAAACGACTGTTTGTCCGAACACAGGAATCATGGACCAAAGAAAAGCAAGAGTAAGTAGTTGTTTCATACTGTAAAATTAAGGTTTAATGTAGCAAGTTCCAAGAACACGAATCCGCCCACATTTTGTTACTTAGTCGACCAAAGTGATTAGGATGTCGTTAAATTCCTGATAAAAGGAATCAAACTCCATTAAGTGCTTTTGAAAGAAGGCATAAATCTTTGGCCAGTCCGCTTTTTCGTAAAAATTCACATCTGCCAATTCCCATGAAATTCGTCCAATCGTGAGTCCTTCAGCATTGTGAAAAGCGGGATCCCATGAAGTTGGAATGGTCATTGCATTTTCCAAAACGACTTTCAATTCGGTCAATTGTTCCCAAAAGATGGCTTGAATTCCAGCATCGCGAAACTGCACATCATAGCAAATAGCTGTTTGATTTCCAGTGCAAATCATACGTAAATAGGTGTTTTTAACCTGAGTAGGGTAATTTGCCCAATTGACGCGTCGACCTGTACTGGACATCTTTCCACGCATGTGATCCTTAAATCCGGACCAAAACGCTTCATTGTATGCCTTACGTTCTTCCTTTGGAAGCATGCTTATTTGTTTCCTTTCGCGTAATCCGCTAAGAATTGTTGTAAGCCTAAATCCGTTAATGGATGTTTCGCTAACGCTTTGATGGCGCTCAATGGACCAGTCATGACGTCTGCACCGATTTCCGCACAGTGAATGATGTGCATTGGGTGACGAACAGAAGCGGCAAGAATTTCCGTATCAAATGCGTAGTTATCGTATATCACACGGATTTGTTGAATCAATTGAATTCCATCGGTTGAAACATCATCTAAACGACCTAAGAACGGTGAAATGTACGTCGCTCCAGCTTTCGCAGCCAATAACGCTTGTCCAGCAGAGAAGATTAAGGTACAGTTCGTACGAATTCCTTTCGAAGCAAAATACTTGATCGCTTTGATTCCTTCCAAAATCATTGGAATTTTCACCACGATGTTTTTGTGTAAAGCAGCCAATTGCTCACCTTCACGAACCATTCCTTCGAAATCCGTAGAAATAACTTCCGCACTCACGGGACCATCAAC
>JBEDJV010000278.1:0-2634 GCA_041172545.1 Bacteroidota bacterium
GTTGGAAGTTGTGCGCAGATTGGTAAAAATGTCCATTTGAGTGGTGGCGTTGGAATCGGAGGCGTACTCGAACCATTGCAAGCTGCACCGGTGATCATCGAAGATGATGCATTTATCGGATCGCGCTGCATTGTAGTAGAAGGCGTTCGTGTGGGAAAACAAGCCGTACTTGGAGCGAATGTCGTTTTGACAAAATCAACAAAAATCATTGACGTTTCAGGTCCAGAGCCAATCGAACACCGTGGATTCGTGCCAGAACGTAGCGTGGTGATTCCAGGAACCTACACCAAAGAATTTCCTGCCGGATCTTACCAAGTTCCGTGTGCATTGATCATTGGACAACGCAAAGAATCAACGGACTTAAAAACGTCCTTGAATGATGCCTTGCGTGAACACAATGTGGCTGTTTAAGAAATGAAAAACGCAGGTCGTTTCAGCTTGTTTTTTGGTTTGTTGGTGATGCTAACTTCTTCCATCCAGCAATCCACACCGAATATTTCTGGACTTTGGTCCGAGCATTGGATTGATAGTGACGTCAATTACGTCGACACCTTGCTTTTGAGTCAAAAAAACGATTCCCTCTTGATTTCTCTGTATAATTCTCAAGTGGATTGGGAGCCAAACTTCCTGAAAGTAAAATTTGATGGCTCACTCTTGACCTTTCAAATGGATGCGAATAACATCACCAATTTCTTTACCTTCAAATTGTCCGACGATCAAAAAAGATTCGAGGGGAAAGTCCATACATGGAGAGGTCACATCAGAAAAATATATTTGGAAAAAGAGGGTCGCTAATCGTTAAAACAAAGGTTTGCACCTAAAAGTTTGCACTTGCTTCACTTGTATTTGTGTAATTCACGGGGATTCAGTTGCTTGAACACAATATTCGAATCCGCTTGCGTACTTTTCGTTTTTTAGCGAAAATCTACCAAACCAAAAGGCATGGAATTCACCCAACTCATTGATCAAATTCACCTCAACGATATTACCAAACATCCTTTTTAGTCGGAGATCATAAAGTACCCATGAATCACATGCTCCATTTGATTCGGAAAAACAAAGCTTCTGACCTACGGATGTTCGTGAATCCCATCCTATCGAAAAACAAGAAACTTGCTGCAGAAATCCCCAGTCCTGGTTTTTTCAAATGTGCCTTTCAATTGCCTAACCTTATGTTTATTGGAGGAAAAGGAACGATTGTTCCGCTACACTATGACTTCATATACGACAATGGATTACTCACACATCTTTTTGGAAGAAAAGAAGTGATTTTGATCGAACCGAGTCAATCACCGTATTTACATCACCTTCCGTTTAATTCCACCTCTAAGATGAACTTGTTTGATCCAATCGAGCAGAATCAACCCACACTGAAAAACCTCCGTGCCTATCGCATTATGCTCGAACATGGCGACACGATTTTCATTCCATCCGGTTATTGGCACCAAATGACCTATGTCGATGCGAGTTTATCCATCGGTTTTCGAAAATGGCATCCATCTCCTTTCGTATTTGTTAACAGGTCTGCTACGAATGGCACAAATTCCCTTTGATAAGATTCTTGGATTAATCCTTGGAAAATCTTGGTACAATTGGAAACTAAATCACACCAGATAAGGCGATCATTTGAATAAAAATAAATTGATTTTCGCTTTCATGACTTTTGTCATTTTTTTCAGCCACGTCTATTTAGTACCTTTGTCGTGTTAATTATTTAATTCAACATAGTATGCAACTGTGGAATACATTAAATAAGGAGGAATTAGAAGCGCATTTGCGTGAAGTGGGACATCAATTTATTACGATTTCCTTTTACCAATATGCACAAATTGAGAATCCTCACTTATTCAGAGATCACTTATTCTTAATGTGGTCAAAATTAGAAGTCGTAGGTAGAACCTATGTCGCTCATGAAGGAATCAACGCACAAATCGCGGTCCCAACACCCAATCTAAGTCAATTTCGCGAAGAATTATACGGCATTGAATTTTTAAATGGCGTCCGACTCAACTTCGCTGTGGACGATTCAGAAGCAGAGTTCCCTTTTTTGAAGTTAAAAATAAAAGTGCGTGATAAAATTCTTGCGGATGGACTCGAGGACAAAACCTTCGATGTCACCAACAAAGGAAAGCACTTGAACGCCCAAGAATTCAACGAATTAACAGAGAAAGAAGATACGATTCTCATTGACTTCCGAAATCACTACGAATCCGAAGTGGGACATTTCAAAGGAGCGATCCTTCCCGATGTAGATACGTTTAGAGAGTCCCTTCCGTACATCGAAGAAACCTATTTAAAAGGAAACGAGGATAAAAACATTGTTATGTATTGTACAGGTGGCGTGCGTTGCGAAAAAGCATCCGCATGGTTTAAACACCGTGGATTTCAAAACGTTCATCAATTAGAAGGTGGCATCATTAAATACGCCAACGACGCAAAAGAACAGGGGCTTGAGAATAAATTCATCGGAAACGCAGAGGAGAGCGAATTTCAGACGACATCATCGCTGTTTGCCACCAATGTGGCGATCCTGCCGATACGCACACGAATTGTGTGAACGACGCGTGTCATTTGCTCTTCATTCAATGTGATTCCTGTAAAGCGAAAATGGAGAACTGTTGCTCACCTGAATGC
>JBEDJV010000279.1:0-2925 GCA_041172545.1 Bacteroidota bacterium
ATCAATTCGGGGCGTATGCGCAAGGGTTGCGGATGATCGATTGCAATGGAAGTCCGATGTATTGGAAAAAGAAAATTCAATCCTGTAGCATGCTCATCGCTGCGGAGGGCGGAGATGGAAAATTCTATTTGATTTTCTGTCGTTCCCCTTACACCCACAACCAGATGATTGACTTTATGATTGGCATGCCGCATAAATTGCGCAACGCGATTTATTTAGAAGGTGGACCAGAAACGAGTTTGTTGATTGATGTGAATGGACATTGCATCGAAAAAGTGGGCAGTTGGGTATCTGATACCTGGGAAAGTGATGCAAACAATCATTTTTGGCGCTTACCTAACATAGTGGGAGTTAAAAAATCTAAGATTTACTGATAACTATCATGTTCTTACTTGAGTATCCTCATCATTTGTTCATGGACAGTTTCGCACCTTTGTATTGTTCAACGGAACATAGCAAATAGTGATACTGAATGAAAATTTCCAATCAATCGACTGAGAAAAATCATGAACAAGAGGAATAATCAAAGCATGGGTTTAGTAAACAATTTCATTCCTTTTTAATATTCAGTAGGCAAAAGCCACTTCTTGGAGTGGCTTTTGTTTTTTACGCTGCTTTGATGCTGTGGTAATCCTTCATGGATCCTCGCATGAATAAATCAAAGAATGGACAAAGCTTTTGCGCTATGAATTCCATTCGTCTTGACTCTGTTCTTGCACCTATCAACATCGAGGGTTGGTAGATGTAACAATTGGTGAAGTGCAATTCTTTTAAGGCTTCTTCGATTTCTCCTTTCAACTTGGAATAAAAAATGCGCGCTGTTGTTGATGCGCCCATTGCACTAATCAAATGAACGGTGGAAATTCCATTTTCTTTCGCCAATTTCGCCATGCCAATATTGATGCCGAAATCGATGTTTCGATAGTCCGTTAAATCGGGTGTTTTCTTACGCGTGGTACCGACGCAGCAATAAATCACGTCTCCATGAACTTGCTCCTTCAATGTAGAGAAATCACTAAAATCTGTTATGATTTGCTTCACCTTTTCAGGAAGTCCATCGATTTTTCGGCGAACAAAAATGCGGATTTCACTGACCTTAGGCTCTTGGATTAACTCGTGCAACAAGGCATTACCAATCAATCCGGTTGCTCCAACGAGTACAACTGTTTTTCTCATTATTTAAAAGATTTTATCCAAGTTAAAACATCCTGCATCACGATTGGACTCATACTGATTTCAATCGTAGCATATTCCGAGATATTACATTTTATGCAGGGTTGTAAAAGGTGATTCAAATCGTCATACGCCTTAAATGTTGAACGTGCTAAGGTATTTGGATTCATGGATTTCTTGAATCCAGTTTGACTTTCATCCCAACGCACTTGAATGTCCTTTTTTCCATTGATAATGAACATTGGTAAATCCACCTTTTTAAGGTAATCAGCCGCATGATAACTCAAGAATTCTTCTGCCCAGTCACTGTTGATGAAGGCACTCATTTCTGTGGCCATATCATTCATCGTTTTATCTTCTTTAAACGAGCTTGGAAGTTTCTCCCATACCGTTGACAACCACATTTCATATTCCTTCAGAAAGGAAGAAGTTTCCGTTTTTAAAGCCAAGTTTGCGGCCTCTTCAAACATGCGGGCATTCCATTTTGCTTCCTCTTCACTCATCCCAGCAGCAATGGGAATATCATATTGTTGATTCACTAACACATCTTTCCCATTTGTTCCAACGGATGCCGATTCAATTAGGAATTTAATTTCTTTTTGTTCTGCAGCTGCGCGAAGACCAATGATTCCTCCTTCAGAGTGACCATAAATGCCAATGGGATGTCCAGGATATTTTTTCTTCAAATAGGAGAAAACAGCAAGTACATCACTGGTGAAATCCGTTTCCGTAGCAGAACCAAACTCTCCTGTACTTTTACCGATCCCACGGTCGTCATAACGAAAAACAGCAATGCCATTTTTACTCAAATAATCTGCTAAAATCCAAAACGGTTTGTGTCCTAAAAGTTCGCAGTCTCGATCTTGTTGACCCGAACCGGATACTAAAATGACTATAGGGAAATCAGCATCCTTCGGTAAAGTAAGTGTTCCGGCAATTTTAATGTGTTTATTCTTGATTTCAAGTTCCTTCTGCTCGTAGGTAAATGGACCAACGGGGTCTTGTGGACGGCCAGTTGTTTCAATGAGCTTTTGTTCTGTTTTTGTAAAGATCACAGGCCATTCAAGTCCACTTTGTTTCATGATGCCTTTCAGGCTATCGTTTTTTAACTTCCCTGCGAAAGTAAGTCCAATTCGGTCCCAACGGAAATACAAACTATCGATAAACAGAGAATAAACTGCCATCTGTTGAGGCTTGATTTGAGGTTGATCAGGAATAATCACCGATACCGATCCATCACGACCAATGCCTTTGATGTCCAAATCCATTAACAAGGATTTTCCAGCTACACTGAAGGAACTATGCCAAATGCCATCTAACTGTCCAAAAGCGACACTCGAAAGAAATACGAAAAAAACGATTACTATTTTCATGCTTCGTTGTATTCAGGGAATAAGGATAAAATACCTGCTTCATTTGCCGGACAAACGCCGCGCTCGGTAATGAGTGCTGTTACCAAACGAGCTGGTGTCACATCAAAACCGTAATTCGCTGCTGGTGTTGTTTCGGGACAAATCAATATACGGTCAATTTGACCATCTTCGCGTTTTCCTTGGATGTATTTCACTTCGTTTTGGTCGCGTTCTTCAATGGGAATCTCGGTCAATCCATCACGAATACTCATGTCTAATGTCGTAGAAGGCAAGGCAACGTAAAATGGAATCTCATTATCCTTCGCTGCCAATGCTTTCAAATAGGTTCCGATCTTGTTGGCAACATCACCATTTCGGGTGGTGCGATCTGTTCCTACAA
>JBEDJV010000280.1:0-4496 GCA_041172545.1 Bacteroidota bacterium
TCAGTTGCTCGCTAAAAACATTGGATTTATTTTGCCAACACAAGCGATGTCACGCTACTCAGCAGATTCCTCGTTTCAATACACTGGATTTAATTTGAATCAATTAGTTCAGCAAAATATCTTAAATACCATTCAACTTGCAGATACACTTGGTTTGGAAAAAGGAACAGAGAAAAAAGCCTTATGGTTACCTGGATTTATTCAATTCTCCAAATTGGTCGACATGCAAGCCGTTCAGCGCATTCAAAGTTTCTACGGTGCCCGTTTGTTTCTTTCAACAAATTACATCCCATATTTCTTCGCGGGTGTGCATAGCAGAGTCACCAATCATTGGTCAACAGGTATCAGTGCGTCATACGGTGGATTCTCCCGCTTAAAATGGGGTATGTATTCTAGTTTTCAATTCTCCAATTGGAACATAGGCATTGCGAGTGAAAATTTATTGAGTAAAACAGGTGAATCCATTATACTTCAAGTGAAATGCGCATTTTAATCACGATTTTCAGTTTTTTGTTTGTGTCCGCTTCTTGGTCACAACAGTATTTCTATAAGTTGTATTCAGGAAATAGCTTTGATAAAGGAGAGGACATCATTGAAACAATGGATTCTGCATACATGGTTGCGGGAAGTTCAGGGAGTTGGGGTGAAAATTCTCAGGCCTTTTTGATGAAAATTGATTCCCTTGGTAATTATGTGTGGAGTCAAGCTTATGGTGGCGCAGAATCCGAGGAAGTAGTGACGGTTTTGGAACGTCCAGGAAGTGGATTTTATCTCGCGGGAATGTCGAATTCTTTCAGTCAAGGTAATTTTGATGCCATGCTGATTAAGACAGATGGCAATGGGAATCAAGAATGGATGAAAACCTATGAAAGTTCTGCTTGGGAACGCATAAATGATGCAGTGATGACAAAGGATACCGGTATTGTGATGGTCGGATATCGTCAAGCATTATTGGGCATAAACTCGGACATACTGCTCTTGCGTTTAAACAAAGATGGCGATACCTTATGGACAAAAACCATTGGTTCCATAGGAGAGGATCAAGCGACATCCGTGACGAGATTTCAAGATTCGCTGTATTTGGTTGTTGGTGATATGTATGTGCCAGATTCGAATTTGGTGAAGGGATTCCTTATGAAAATCAATGACCAAGGAATCATTCTTTCTCAAGAAATGATTGGACCGAAAACGGGTGCTTACCACATTTCAGATATTGAAGTGGGACCAAATAAATTTTTTATTGTGGGTAGTCGTACGGTGAATGATCAAAATCACGATAACTACGCCCGCGTAACAAATGCAGATGGGACCTTGTTTAGCGAATATACTGAAAGCGACAATTCGCCGACTTCCATTACAGACTCGCAATTTGAACAGGCGGTGTACATGGCTTCCCCGTCCTATTTATTGTCCATATGTTTTCAAAATAGAAATTTATCGAACAGTCTTTTCACCTATGATTTAGGTAATGGATTTTATGATATTGATAATGCTTATTGGATGGGAATCCCTTGGACGAACATCATCAATCAAGGTCTTGATCAATGCAATGAAATGACGGCAACGCATGATGGTGGATACATTTCTGTTGGATTTAATTCGCTAATATCGGATGGACAAAACTCCTTAAATGGTGGTTCGAATATTTATGTCTTCAAATACCATCCAAGTCATGTTGAGCCTTTATTAACGGATACGGTATTCACCTTAAATCAATTGGTGGAAACCATCGAGTTGAATCAATCCACCGTGGAATTAAGCATGTATCCCAATCCAACAACGAGTGATTTACATGTAAGCCTGAGTGAACAGGTGAGTGGGTATTATACCGTGAGTGACCTTATGGGTAAACACATGTTTAAGGGAGAACTAGAGTCTAATTTCACCATTGAAACGACCAATTGGAATCAAGGAGTTTACTTCCTAAATATTGGACAGCATTCCTTCAAGTTCATCAAACAGTAGTGGCTATTTTTTAGCGCGACGATCCAATTCCTTCATTAATAAAGACAATTCACGTCCAGTTTGTCCTGCAACGGATGTGTTTTCATCTGCACGTCTCAACAAATAGGGTAGAACTTCCTTCACAGGTCCGAATGGAACGTATTTTGCGACATGGTAGTTTGCATGCGCTACATTGTAAGAAATGTGATCACTCATGCCCAATAACTGTGCAAAATAGAATTGCTCGCTTTGTGGATCGATGTTCGCTTCTTGCATGAATTGCATGAGTAGAGCGGAACTATCCTCGTTGTGCGTTCCAGCGCATAAAGAGAAAACGTCACGATTTTCCAAAATAATTTTTAATCCTTCGTTGTAATCTTTGTCTGTATCAGCCTTTGTTGCCTGAATCGGAGATGGATATCCTTTTTCTGTTGCACGGGCACGTTCTTTTTCCATGTAGGCACCACGAACCAATTTGATGCCGTATTTCACCTTGTTTTCTTTCGCTATACATTTGAAGCGTATTGAAAACGATGCACTTTTCTTTGTTGTATTTCAACATCATGTCGAAGGTCCATTGGTCAATCGCATCTTGAATCCATGATTCTTCTGCGTCAATGAAAACTGCTGTTCCAGCTTCATGTGCAGCCTGACAAATACGATCAATGCGTGAAACGATGACATCAATTTCTGCTTTTTCGTTAGCCGTTGGCGCATATTCTTTCGTGGATGCTTTTTCAATTAAATCGTGTCGCCCAATTCCAGTTACTTTGAAAACGGCAAAAGGAATATGTGGGTCATTCGCCGCACGATGAATCGTTTCAATAATTACATCGACCGTTTGATCAAAGTCTTCGTCGCTCGTTTTTCCTTCGACGGAATAGTCTAGGATGGTGCCGATTCCGAATTTTCCTAAATCAGCAATCGTTCGGTCACATTCGGCAATCGTTTCTCCTCCACAGAATTGACGGAAAATTGTCGCTTTAATTGGAGCAGAGATTGGAAGTCTTAAGTTCAAGGCTAAATTGGTCGCGCTCTTTCCAAATTTCACAATGGCAGGTGAAGCAATGATGCGAAAAAGCCAATAAGCTCTCTTTAAGTCACGGTTAGATTTACTTGAGAACGCAACTTCGGTGTTGTCGAATGATATCATAACCCAAATTTACATCGTTTTTTAGAATAGAAGTCATCTCGAAAGTTTAATTTTATCCCACGAATGAAAACCATGAAAATCGAAGGGCTAGAAATCGGATCTATTTTAGATGGTGGATTTCAAGCGTATTTGAAAACATTTGAAAATCAGAAGATTGTTATTCTTGTGGATGAAAATACACACGATTACTGTTTGGAGTACTTAATTACCAGTTTTCCCGAATTGGAACGTGCGGAAATTATGTTGCTCCCTTGCGGAGAAGAAAACAAAGTGATGGAAGTGTGTTTTCAAGTTTGGCAGGCATTTACGGAATATCATGTGGAACGAAAGGACCTCGTCATCAATCTTGGTGGAGGTGTCGTGACAGATATGGGGGGATTCATTGCGTCCATTTTTAAGCGTGGACTCACGTTTATTCATGTACCAACTTCGTTGTTGGGAATGGTGGATGCGGCAATCGGTGGAAAAAACGGCATCGACTTGGACGGCTACAAGAATCAACTCGGAACGATTACACAACCGGCGTGCGTGTTCATCGATTCAGGATTTTTAGGAACGTTGCCCGCTGAGGAGATTTTCAACGGATATGCAGAAATGCTGAAGCATGCCTTAATTGGTGATGTTGAACTATGGGAAGAAATACGCCACATTCAATCGGAAGAGGAACTCATTCAACAAGAGGTGATTGTGAAAGCGATTCGGGTGAAAACGAACATCATTGAACAGGATCCATTGGAAGGTGGTTTGCGTAAAAAGTTAAATTTCGGACACACCGTTGGACACGCCTTGGAATCTTACTTTTTTCAATCTACGCCCATTTCGCATGGTCATGCCGTTGCATTGGGAATGATTGCGGAATCGTATATTTCGATGAAACGAAACCTACTGACGAAAGAAGCATATAAGGAAATTGAATCAACCATTATTCGTTCTTTCCCCATGATTCAACTCCAAGCGGAGGATGTTTCTCAAGTAATTTCCTTGATGTATCAAGATAAGAAAAATGAAGCTGGACAAATACGTTCGTGTCTTCTAGAAGGAATTGGAACCTGTCTGTACGATCAAGAAGTGAAGGAAGAAGAAATAGGGGAGTCCTTGTTTCATTTGACCTTACTCTTTAATTTATAGCAAAAAAAAAGTCCCGACGTTACTGTCGGGACTCTCAATTTGTATTAGAATCAATTAACGAATAATCGTCATTTCATCCACGATGTGTTTCGCTCCAGCGTATTTGTCAATGATGAACAATACGTAACGGATATCCACATTGATGGTTTTTTGCAATTTCGTGTCAAAGATGACATCTCCTGCCATCGCTTCGATGTTTCCGTCGAATGCCAAACCAATTAATTCACCTTTTCCGTTCAGTACTGGAGAACCTGAGTTTCCACCTGTAATG
>JBEDJV010000281.1:0-2658 GCA_041172545.1 Bacteroidota bacterium
AACCATCATCGCATGTGGACACCTTGTTTGGAAATCCATTGAAGCATTAGCGATTTTGAAAGAGAAAGGAATTTCTGCTGAATTGATTAACATGCACACTATCAAGCCTCTAGATGTTCAAGCCATTCTTGCTTCCGCAACTAAAACTGGATGCGTTGTTACGGCAGAAGAGCACATGATGAATGGTGGATTAGGAGAAGCTGTTTCTCAAGTGTTAAGCAGAGAACTTCCTTGTCCACAAGAATATGTCGCTGTAAACGATTCTTTCGGTGAAAGTGGTACGCCAATGGAATTGATGACGAAATACGGAATTGACACACAAGATGTTGTGAATGCTGCCATCAGAGCCATCGCTCGAAAAGCATAAATATTCTTGTAACTTATGATCGCAATCGCGGCAGTACTTTTAGTCGGGTCTTTGATGGATGTATTTCCACCAACATTAAATGTGATTGCCTTAATTGCCGCAACACTCTTAATCTTGACCTCTTTTACGTCGTTTTGTGGATTGTATTCCCTTTTTGGATGGAATACCTGCAAGATTAAATCTTAATTGATTTCTTCCTCTATGAGTTTTTTTGCTGCACTCAACGTGGTAAGCGCTGGGTAACACGTGCCTTTCGCACAGACAAAAATTCCCGGGGAATAACTGGCTGACATTGGAACTTCGGTGTGATAAGAAATGAGGCAGTTCATTGGCCAAGTGACCTGTTCTTCAAAGGAGTTTCCTATGAGGTGAACTTCCGTGAATCCTTGACTCATTTCCAATAATAACTGTGCCCAATTGGAATATCCCGAACCATAGGTTTCCATTCCATCGTACATATTAGCTAACATTTGACGTGCATTTTCGAGCCAACCTTCTTCACGGAAATAAGTTCCTAATCGGAAGAAATTGCGTGCCATGACGGAATTACTAGACGGAATCACATTATCGTGGATTTCCATTTTTCTGACCACGAGTTGGGTGTCATTGGACGTGAAGTAGCACATTTTACTTTCCGGATGCATAAATTCTATCTCAACGATAGCTGCCCAACTTTTCGCCTGTTCCAACCATGTCAATTCACCTGTTTGCTGATACAAATGAATAAAGGCGTCAATGGCATGCGCATAATCCTCCAAGAATCCGTCAATACTTGCTGTTCCATTTGTATTGACATGGAATAAATGACCGTTAGATTTCAGTTGACACGAAAGAATCCATTTTCCGATTTTTCGCGCTTCAATCAATAATTCTTCTTGGTGCATGGCATTAAACGCTTGACACATTCCTTTAATCAATTGTGCATTCCAAGAAGTAAGGCATTTATGGTCAAGTCCTGGAGCGATGCGTTTTTGACGTTCGGACAACAGCAAAGACTTCCATTCAGAGACTTTTGTTTCTAAGTCCTCTATTCCAATGTTCCATTTCTTCGAAAATTCAGCATGACTTTGTGTTTTCAATAAAATGTATTTGTCATCTTCCCAGTAACCACGATTCGAAACAGCATAATAATCTGCAAAAAGAGCGTAGTCTTCCAGAATAAGGGGTTTTAATTCGCGTTCATTCCAACAATAAAATTTCCCTTCCTCCCCTTCACTATCTGCATCCAATGCACTATAATACGCTCCGGATTCATCCTTCATTTCCCGCTGTAACCATGTGAAAATTTCTTCAACGATTTTTTTGTAGGTGTCATCCTGCAGCACTTGATATCCTAAAGCATAGACTTCCATCAACTGCGCGTTATCATAGAGCATTTTCTCAAAATGGGGAACTTTCCAAATCATGTCCACCGAATAGCGCGTAAATCCACCACCAATCTGATCATAGATTCCGCCAAAAGCCATTTTATCCAAGGTCAAGCGGACGTATTCTTGCAGTTTTTCATCCTTAAAAAAAAGGCTGTGCGCTAACAAATAAGCATAATTATTGGGCATCGGAAATTTCGGAGCACGGCTCATTCCGCCTTCCATCCAATCGAACTGCTTTTTCCAGCGCGCCACCAACTCCAACAATTTTTCGCTTTGAAGATTTGGTTCGTTTTGTGGAATGGCAATTAATTCATTGTGGCTGAGTCCTTCGTGTAATTTCGCGGCATATTCCTCCACTTTGTCCAAGTCGTTTTGAAAGGTGTAAACCAAAGACTTTAACACATGTATCCATTGTTCCTTTGGGAAATACGTTCCACCATAAATTGGACGTCCATCTGGTAAAGTAATACAGTTCAATGGCCAACCGCCTTTTTGAGTCATGAGTTGAACTGCTGACATATAGACCTGGTCGACATCTGGACGTTCTTCACGGTCCACTTTGATATTCACGAAGTGTGCATTCATCAAATCAGCTACTTCTTGATCTTCAAAACATTCATGCGCCATAACATGGCACCAATGACAAGCAGAGTAACCAATGCTGATTAACACTAATTTATTTTGTCTTTTAGCTTCTTCGAAAGCATCTTCCGTCCATGGCAACCAATGTACCGGATGATGGGCGTGCTGAATTAAATACGGTGAAGATTCGTTTATAAGTGAATTGGAAGGTGTCATCATGATGAATAGAAAACAAAGAAAACTTATATTTGTTGAATAGAATCAATACGTGCAAAACTTTCGTCCATACCAAGTACTATTTTTTGTCATTTTAGTACTTTCACTTTTATTAATCCCCTC
>JBEDJV010000282.1:0-3230 GCA_041172545.1 Bacteroidota bacterium
CATTTATTAATCATCATCGCTTTCATCTTTGGAGCGATCTTTTCTGCGCTTGCAGGAAACATGGGGATGAAAATTGCAACAAAAACAAACATTCGCACGACACAAGCTGCTCGTACAAGTTTACCACAAGCATTGAAAGTTTCTTTCGGTGGTGGAACAGTAATGGGTCTTGGAGTTGCTGGATTAGCTGTTTTAGGTTTAACCGCATTCTTCATCTTCTTCTTTCATTATTTCATGAATGGCGTTTGGGCACCTACTATGTTCGATGGTAAAATGACTTCTCCAAATGAACTAATGACAATCGTTCTTGAAACATTAGCTGGATTCTCATTAGGAGCTGAATCAATCGCATTGTTTGCACGCGTTGGTGGTGGTATTTACACGAAAGCTGCAGACGTTGGAGCTGACCTTGTAGGGAAAGTTGAAGCTGGAATTCCAGAAGATGATCCACGTAACCCTGCAACAATTGCAGATAACGTAGGTGATAACGTTGGAGACGTTGCCGGAATGGGTGCCGATTTATTTGGTTCTTATGTTGCAACCGTTTTAGCAGCAATGGTTCTTGGAAACTATGTGATCAAAGACATGGGCGGAAGTATCGATGATGCATTCGGTGGAATTGGTCCAATCTTATTGCCTATGGCCATCGCAGGATTCGGAATCTTATTCTCGATCATTGGAACAATGCTTGTTCGTATTACAAGTAACGACGCTAAAGAAAAACAAGTTCAAGGTGCATTAAACCTTGGAAACTGGGTATCAATTGCATTAACAGCAGTTGCATGTTATGTTTTAGTAACGTGGATGTTGCCAGCGAAAATGTCTATGGAATTCTTCGGTGAAGGACTTCAAGAGATTTCTTCTATGCGTGTATTCTACGCTTCTTTAATCGGATTATTTGTAGGTGTTGTAGGTGGAGCGATTTCATCGGTAACTGAATATTATACAGGACTTGGGACAAAACCAGTATTGAAAATCGTTCAGAAATCATCAACTGGAGCAGGTACAAACGTAATCGCTGGTTTAGCAACGGGTATGATTTCAACGTTCCCTACAGTAATCTTATTTGCTGCCGCAATTTGGTCAACATACGCTTTAGCTGGATTCTACGGTGTAGCTTTGGCTGCTTCTGCAATGATGGCTACAACGGCAATGCAATTAGCGATTGACGCATTTGGTCCAATCTCTGACAACGCAGGTGGTATCGCTGAAATGAGTGAATTACCAAAAGAAGTTCGTCAACGTACAGATATCTTGGATTCAGTTGGGAATACAACAGCTGCTACAGGAAAAGGATTTGCGATTGCTTCTGCAGCCTTGACTTCATTGGCATTGTTTGCTGCTTACGTAACCTTTACAGGAATTGATGGAATCAATATCTTTAAAGCTCCTGTATTAGCAATGTTATTTGTTGGTGGTATGATTCCGGTTGTATTCTCTGCATTGGCAATGAATTCTGTTGGAAAAGCTGCGATGGACATGGTGTACGAAGTACGTCGTCAATTCAAAGAAATTCCAGGAATCATGGAAGGTACAGGAAAACCAGAATATGGTAAATGTGTGGAGATTTCTACAAAAGCGGCATTACGCGAAATGATGTTGCCTGGAATCTTAACAATTGGATTCCCAATCTTAATTGCTACATTACCAATGTTATTGGGATACGACAACCAATTGATCGCTGAAATGCTTGGTGGATACATGGCTGGAGTTACCGTTTCTGGTGTTCTTTGGGCTGTGTTCCAAAACAACGCTGGTGGTGCATGGGATAATGCTAAAAAATCATTCGAAGCAGGTGTTGAAATCAATGGTGAAATGACATACAAAGGTTCTGACGCCCACAAAGCAGCAGTAACTGGAGATACAGTTGGAGATCCATTTAAAGACACTTCTGGTCCATCTATGAACATCTTAATCAAATTAACTTGTTTAATTGGATTGGTGATTGCACCTATCTTAGGTAGCGGAGCTGAGGAAAAAGGCGCTTGTGACAATGTAAAATCAACATGCGAAATGCGTGATGGTGGAAAATGCATGTCAAACGAGATGTGTACTGGTGATAACAAAATGTGTCATGAAGGACAAGCAATGAGCACGAAATGTGACATGAGCAAATGTGCTGAAATGACGAAAGACGAATGTGCAAAAATGTGCGATGCGAAAGGATGTTCTCCTGAAGAAAAAGCAATTTGCATGGCTCATTATGGTAAAGATGGAAAATGGTTAGGTGATGCTAACAAATGTGCTGATGACAAAAAAGCATGTTGTAAAGGACACTAATGCCTAAAAATACACGAATGAAAGCCACCCATTGAGGTGGCTTTTTTTATGCCTAGAATAAACAGAAAGATCACGACCGATTGAAATCCCTTTCTATCTTTGTTTCATGATTGAAAGTCTGAACACCAAAAACAAGGATTTCTTCGAGCAAGTGTTTCAAGTTGCGAAACTCATTCCCTCAGGACGTGTTACCTCCTATGGTGCTATTGCTAATTACCTTGGATCTAAACGCGGTGCTAGACTGGTTGGTTGGGCCATGAATGCCTCTCATCAATTCCCGGAAATTCCAGCGCATCGTGTGGTGAATCGCAATGGACTATTAAGTGGGAAAATGCACTTCCCTACTCCAGATTCCATGCAGCTATCTTTAGAGTCCGAAGGAATAGAAATTAAAGACGATCAAATTCAACACTTTTCAGAAATCTTTTGGGATCCATCTAAAGAATTAATTTTACCTTAAAGATTCTGCTAATTTTGCATAAAATTCAACACATGAAATTCGCTACAAAAGCTATCCACGCTGGTGTTCACCCAGATCCAGCAACTGGTGCCATTATGACACCTATTTACCAAACTTCAACGTATGTTCAAGATGGCGTTGGAAATCACAAGGGATATGAATATTCGCGTACCCAAAATCCTACGCGTCATGCTCTTGAAAAAAACATCGCCGCGATTGAAAACGGGAAATACGGTGCTTGTTTTGGTTCTGGACTTGCTGCAATTGATTGTGTGTTGAAAATGCTGAATCCAGGCGATGAAGTCATTTCTACAAACGACTTATACGGAGGATCCTACCGTATTTTCAAAACCATTTTTGAAAAATATGGCATCATTTTCCATTTTGTGAACATGCAAGATGTGGATGCTGTTGCTGCATTGGTGAATGAAAACACCAAAATGATATGGGTGGAAACACCAACAAATCCAATGATGAACATCGTGGACAT
>JBEDJV010000283.1:0-3067 GCA_041172545.1 Bacteroidota bacterium
GATACGCACACGAATTGTGTGAACGACGCGTGTCATTTGCTCTTCATTCAATGTGATTCCTGTAAAGCGAAAATGGAGAACTGTTGCTCACCTGAATGCCTAGAAACCATCCACTTACCGGAGGATGTGCAAAAAGAACTACGCAAGGGAATTGAGAACAGCAATCGAATTTTCAAAAAAGGACGATCAAATAAACTTCCCTTTAAACACAATCCTGAAAAACCCTTATCTTTGATTGAACTTTCAATCAGAGACAACAAGTGATTTTAGCTATTAACTGGACCGTTGATTCGGAAATTATTGATGGGTGGCGAACGCCAAACCTCTATGGATTATTATTTGTAACTGGACTTATTCTCGGTTATTTCGTGGTGAAGCGCATGTTCAAACAAGAACAGATCAGCGATGAACTATTGGATAAACTCGTATGGTTCATGATTCCAGCTACGGTGATAGGCGCTCGACTCGGACATGTCTTCTTTTACGGTCCCCTATTCGATGAAATCCAAAATGGCGTAGTTGTTGATCGTGGATATTTATCCCATCCTGCAGATATTTTTAAAATTTGGGAAGGTGGATTGGCGAGCCATGGTGCAGCACTTGTCATCCTTTTATCCCTTTGGTATTACTCCCAAAAAATAATAAAACGTCCCTACTTGTGGATGCTGGACCGAATTTCTGCACCAGTTGCAATCGGTGCGACATTTATCCGACTGGGAAATTTAGTCAATCATGAAATGGTTGGAGATCCAACAAACGTTCCATGGGCTTTTAAATTCCAAAACTATTGGAATGACCAATTGCATATGTACGATCCAACTCCGAGACATCCTGCACAATTGTATTCCTTTTTGATCATGATTTTTGGCGCAAGATTCTTTATTGAATTCGTCAAAATTGGTCAAACCGCTCGAGACTTTGAGTGGAGTCTAAACACCGGACAATTGTTGAGCATCCCATTTGTGTTGACTGGCGTTTATTTGATTTATCGTTCGGCAAAAAATAAGCAAGCAGCATGAGAAACCTGATCCTGACCCTTATCGGAGCTTGTATCATACTTTCCTCTTGTCAAACTTCTGGTGAAGAGAAAAAGGGGAAAAAACAAAGCACTCCCATGCCAAAAGCGGAGGTAAAAAAAGAACTTCCAGCGGAAAATGAAGTGAAGTTGATCAAAGGAAGTTACTCCATTCTTGCGGGTAAAGGCGAGGATACGTCCTCCAGTTCCATTTCCTATGTCTTTTATGAGGACAATGGAAACCTATCAAGTTGGCAACAAGCAATCAACAATTTCATCAAAAAATCCTTACACCGTCCGGAAGGAACACCCGTTTCGAAGGATCCTCTTACCGTGAAGATGATTGAAAAATCCATGAACGATTTTAAGCGTTACGCCAATCGTCATAAGTACGAATACGAGATGACCTATTCCATGACGGATGAATATGTTATTGATGACCAACACAAAGAATTTGCCACCTTAACCCAAGTGACAAGTTCCTACGAGGGTGGTGCCCATGGAATGTATGGCACAGGATATTTTCAATTTGACAAACGCACCGGAAAAGAGTTGACTTTGAAGGATTTTGTTTCGGACCTTAAAGAATTCAATCGCATTGCAGAAAAGTACTTCAAGAAATCACAAGGGATTCCTGCAAATGTCAGCGTAGGTTCCAAAGATCACTCCTTCGATTTCTGGTTCGAAAACGACCAATTTGCCTGCAACGATAATTTTTGTTTTTATGGAAAAAGCATGCATTTCATGTATATGCCTTACGAAATCTCCAATTATGCAGAGGGGACAATTGAGTTCAGTATTCCCATGAACAAAATAGAACATTTACTTAAACTACATTAATCGAAAAAAGTCACTTAGTGTAAAAATGACAATTTGTAATTATATTCAAATTCATTCTTATATTTGTGACCGAAAATAACGGACGTATTATGCCAGCAAAAGCTACAACAAGCACAAAAAAAGCAAGCACTGCTACTAAATCTGCAGGAAAACCTAAGTTTTCCAAAGAAACGTACATCAAATGGTACAAGGACATGTTATTAATTCGTCGTTTCGAAGAGAAAACAGGTCAGTTGTATATTCAACAAAAATTTGGTGGATTCTGTCACCTTTACATTGGACAAGAGGCAATCGTTGCTGGAACAGCTAGCGCTTGTCGTCCTGGCGATAAACACATGACGGCTTACCGTGATCACGCTCATCCAATCGCACTTGGAACAGATCCACGTGTGTTGATGGCGGAACTTTACGGAAGATCAACGGGATGTTCCAAAGGAAAAGGTGGATCTATGCACTTCTTTGACAAAGAGAAGAACTTTATGGGTGGACACGGAATCGTTGGAGCACAAATCGCCATGGGAGCGGGAGTTGCTTTCGCTGAACAATACAATGGCACGGATAACGTAGCGTTTGTTTCTATGGGTGATGGAGCTGTTCGTCAAGGAGCACTGCACGAAACCTTCAACATGGCGATGAACTGGAAACTTCCAGTGATTTTCATCATCGAGAATAACAACTACGCGATGGGAACATCCGTAGAGCGTACAACGAATGTAACAGACCTTTCGAAAATTGGACTTTCGTACGAAATGCCATCAAAAGTGGTGAATGGAATGCGTCCAGAAAGCGTTCATGAAGCGATCGAGGAAGCATGTAACCGTGCTCGTCGTGGGGATGGACCAACTTTATTGGACATTCGCACCTACCGTTATAAAGGACACTCGATGTCCGATCCACAAAAATACCGTACCAAAGACGAAGTCGCTGAATGGATGGAACAAGATCCAATCGAGCATTGTTTAAATACGATTCAAGAGAACATGTGGTTAAATGAAAAAGAAATTGAAGAAATTTCTGCTTGGGTGAAAAAAGAAGTGGAAGAATCTGTTGAATTTGCAGAGAATTCTCCATATCCTGAGGCTCACGAGTTATACGAAGACGTATATACACAAACAGATTATCCTTACATCAAAGAATATTAAAAACTTAAAATACTAGAATCCATGGCTGAAATCGTTTACATGCCGAAATTGAGTGATACAATGACCGAAG
>JBEDJV010000284.1:0-2592 GCA_041172545.1 Bacteroidota bacterium
ATAAAAATGCTGTTTCGCCGTTAGTATTTCTTTCCCGTTTAAACGTGAATGCTCCCAGTCGAAACTAACTTCTAGGCGAGTGTGAACTAAATCTGTTTGTAATGTTCGTGCGGAATTATAAATGCCTCGCACGTAAGGATTTTCCTCCATCATCATCATTTCTTCAAACTCTGCATCGGTAAAATCGCCTTCAGAGATTTCCTCTACCATATCTGGCGCAGCCCATGATTCAATTTCTTGAACAGATTCTTTTGACTGATGACAAGCCGTGATTAACAAAAATGTCGAAACGAAATAAGCGTATTTTAACATAGGAAGATATTTTAGACAAAACTGCAGAAAATAAATGAATTTACCGAGAATCTTGCACGGAAACAAACGCAAGAAATTCGCTTTCGTTACTTTTGCAGAAAAAAAAGATGAATTCAATCGACACATATAACTTCCAAGGTAAGCGTGCGTTGGTGCGCGTAGATTTCAATGTTCCATTAGACAAGGAAACAATGGCTGTGACAGATGATAAGCGTATTCGTGCAGCTTTACCAACTATTCAATACATTTTAAACCAAGGAGGAAGTGTCATTTTATTGTCGCATTTTGGACGTCCAAAAGAGGGTCCAGAAGAGAAATTCTCTTTGAAACACATCCTAAAATCAGTAGAAAAAAATATTGGTCAAGCCGTGAAATTTGCAACGGATTGCATCGGACAAAAAGCCATCGACCAAAGCAAGAATTTAAAAAGTGGTGAAGTTCTGCTATTAGAAAACGTTCGTTTTTATTCCGAAGAAACAAAAGGAGATCTTGGATTCGCAGAAAAATTAGCTGGTCTTGGTGATTGTTACGTGAACGATGCCTTTGGAGCGGCGCACAGAGCACATGCTAGCACCACTCAAATTGCTCAATTCTTTCCACACGATAAAATGGTTGGATTCTTAATGAAATCGGAATTAGACAGCGCACGCAAAGTGTTGAATCACGCCGAGCGTCCATTTACTGCGATTGTAGGTGGAGCAAAAGTTTCGGATAAAGTATTAATCGTTGAAAATTTATTGAACATTGCTGACCACATTATCATCGGAGGTGGAATGTCTTACACATTTTACAAAGCTCAAGGTGGTCAAATTGGAAATTCCCTTTGCGAAGATGAGCGTTTGGAAACATGTCGTGAGATCCTAACAAAAGCGAAGGAAAAAGGAGTGCAGATTCATTTACCAATTGATTCTACCATTGCGAATCGTTTTGCAGCAGATGCAGAAACGAAAGTAAGTCCGAGCAACCAGATTCCAGATGGATGGATGGGCTTGGACATCGGTACCGAGGCGGTCGCAACTTTTCGTGAGGTATTGTTGGCGAGCAAAACCATATTATGGAACGGACCGATGGGCGTTTTCGAAATGGAAGCGTTTGAAAATGGAACGAAATCGGTGGCTCTTGCCGTAGCCGAAGCGACAAAATCTGGAGCCTTCAGTTTAATTGGTGGTGGTGACAGTGCCGCTGCCGTTCAGAAATTTGGCATGAGCGACCAAGTGAGCTACGTAAGCACAGGTGGCGGTGCATTGCTTGAATATTTTGAAGGAAAAGTGCTGCCTGGCGTTCAAGCCATTGAGGACTAGTTTGCTTTCACCACATCGACCAAGCGATTGGAATAACCAGCTTCGTTGTCATACCATCCAACGACTTTCACGAGTCCGTTGAATACCGTTGTCAATTCTGCATCGAAAAGGCAACTGTAAGAGCTTCCAATGATATCACAGGAAACGATTGGATCTTCCGTATAACCAAGAACTCCTTTCATATCCGTTTCGCTAGCCAATTTCATAGCCGCATTGATCTGTTCTACAGTCACATCTGACTTTGTCACAAGGGTTAATTCCGTTACTGATCCATCCGTCACTGGGACACGAAAACTTCCACCGGTAATTTTACCTTTCAAATCTGGAAAAATACGTGTGATGGCTTTCGCTGCTCCTGTGGATGTAGGAATGATGCTGTTTGCTGCGGCACGTGCACGACGTAAATCTTTGTGTGGAGAATCGTGCAGGCGTTGATCCGACGTATAACTGTGAACAGTAGAGATGTATGCCACTTCGATGTCCATTAACGATTTCAACACTTTCACCATTGGAGCAACGTTATTCGTCGTACAAGAAGCATTTGAAATCACGGCATCATTGAAATCAACCGCTTCATTATTTACACCCATCACAACGGAAGGGATATCTTCATCATTTGCTGGTGCTGAGATGATGACCTTTTTCGCCCCACCAATGAGGTGTTTCGAAGCCGCTTCTCTCGTTAAGAAAAATCCTGTTGACTCCAAGACTGTTTCCACACCAAATTGAGACCATGGAATCATTTCCGGATTTCGTTCACTGATAAAGGTGATTTTCTTTCCATTGGAAAAATGCAATTCATTCCCATGGATTTCAAAAGACAAGGAAAAGTTTCCATGTATTGAATCGTACTTCAACAAATGGGCAAGTGTCTTGACATCCGCAAGGTCATTGACTAAAGCGACATCTACTTGGGGGTCAAGTAAGGCAATACGCGTAAAACATCGTCCAATTCGACCAAAACCATTTACTCCAACTT
>JBEDJV010000285.1:0-3393 GCA_041172545.1 Bacteroidota bacterium
GCCAGTGTTTGGTATCGCATCCACCGCCGATGTCATCGTCCTCGTGTGAATCTGCTCCGTGTGCGAATACCACGTAATGGATCTTTCCAGCTTTGATGAGTGCTCCCACATGGGCTAAGCCTTTTTGGAAGGATTCCACGTAGGATTCATTGGTGCCGGTCGGATTGACGTTGCATCCTTGCGGAATGGCGAGATTAATTGCCGGATTGAACCAGCGCGAATCTTCAATGCTGTTTCCAAAGTGTCCGTCGAGATCAAAATAGGCGCCACTTGCACCGAACTCTTCGTAGAGTTTGATGGCCGAAATGACTTGTCCGGAAAAGGTACAGAATCCGCTTCCACGTTCCGGTTGTGCATGGTGCATTCCGGATACAGGAGCAAAACAAACCGTCTGCGGTTGAAGGAGTGCATGTTTTTTGGCTTCGTACAGAGAGGCATTTGTGTAACCGACACTGTGCACCAAGTTTTTAGACCATGGCAGGGAATTCGAGCGATAGTTGCCTTCGCCATTGAAAACATTGTGCACATAGGTTTCTGTATGTGCCAATTCAAAGTCCGCCTTTGTCAGTGGCTGAAAATGGGATTGCAGTCGAAATGCGCTGGTGAGACCTTTCTTTTTCATGCGCTGCATGAGTAAATAAGGTTTGAGAGGTGATTTGGAAAAGGAAGCTGTTTGGATGTTGTCGAAACAAACTTGCTGCTCCGTGTAAAAGGTTAAAATACGCTTACTTCTTTTTTTCATTGGCGAGTAGAATTAGTGAAACAATGAACGAATTTCAGTGCAAAGTTCCGGCAATACCAAGGATCATAGCGCTTCCTTGCAATCTTGCAGAAAAGAAGAAATCGGTAAAAAAAGAAGAAATATTTGTCAAACAATTTAACACAACCGTTATGAAAAACAAAACAACGCTTTACCACTTTATCGTAGACCAAAGTGGATCGATGGCAGGCATGGAGTCCCAAACCATCGAAGGATTTAACACGCAATTGAAAACCATTCAAGAGCTCAAGCAAACACACGTGGATCAATCGTATCTGTGCTCGCTTACCTTTTTTAACCACGATGTGATCGATCGCATCCAACACAGCGATGTCGGACAGATTCAGGAATGCCCCTGCCTGGAAAAAGGAGATTGCCCATGGAAAACTTGAGCCCTAAAATTCTCCTGCTCGGATCAAACGTGGTCATCCATAATGTGCCGGTCAAGGAGGTCAGTCTTCTGGAGGAAAGCAGCGGTATGGAAAGGACATCACGGAGGACAAAATGTCAGTTGTGGTCATCATCATAACTGACGGACACGAAAATGCGTCTAGAATGTACTCCTACCATGATGTGGCGCACTTAATCAAGGACTTAGACGAAACCGGAAAATGGACATTTAGTTTCCTTGGCGCGGACTTTGATGCGATTCACACCTCACATATGCTTAATATTCGAAAGGAAAACGTGATGAACTTTAGTAAATCTTCGTATGCAGGATTCATGGATGACGTAAGTGATTCGATCGTAGCCTATGCAAGTGAAAAATCGAAAGGGAATTTGAAGCGCGATATTTTTGATATTTTCAGCAATAAGGACCGTAGAAACAACGAATCAAAGTAAAAAACAAGGCTATGAAGGTACACCTCATTCGAGCATCAGGTTATCCCTTGGAGGATTTCAATAATGTGATCAACTTACTTCGCAAACACCGCGGAAGCATTGAATTTGTGCCTTCTGAGCCCATTGTTCTTCCAAATTCAGAAATCTTTAAAACTTTTGACGATCGGAAGAACTTCGAAAATAAAGAGATGCCTCGATTTGAATCACATCGTTTAAATGTAAGCGAGATAGATGATTCCTTAAGTTATAGCTTTCCGCTTGAAGAAAAAGTGTACTCCTGGAAGCAATTATTTGGAATTTGCACCGATTTTCGAAAGGAAAACAATATTCCGAAAGATGACCATGTGATCTTATTGACAGATCAATCCAATGAACACAACTGGTTCGGAAGTTATGATGAATCGTTGAAGAATTATTTCATTCAAACCAACCATTGGGGATATTTCTTTGGCAATGATTTGGACAGTCGTTTTCCAATTGCCTACGAAGTCGCTGCGTGGATTTTACGAAGCATGATGTTTCCAGGTCAGATTGAAACGCTCAACGCATTACACAAAGAACCACGCGGTTGCATGATGGATTTCTGTATCGACAAGTCCCAAATTATTTTGAAAATGCGTACGGGTGACCTTTGCCATGACTGCATGAACATCCTCACCAATCGGGATGTGAATCGAAGTCAAGCGCGTCAATTGTTTACCATCATGGATGGTATCCGTGAAAATTTATTGTTCCGTCAGCGCTCCACTTTGTTAATGGAAAATAGCAGAATGGAAATCAGGGGCTTAAGTAAGCGGATTTTCCTCACGGATTTAGGTGACTTGGAAATCAATTTAAATCCAAAGGAACGCGCGCTTTACCTGCTTTATCTCAATCATCCTGAAGGAATTATGCGCAGTCATTTAGTGGATCACAAAGTGGAATTAAGGTCGTATTACGCGATGTTTAGTCAGCAACCTTCCAACGATTTGATCGATGAAGCCATTTCACGTCTGACGGATGTCACCGACAACAACATGAACGAAGTGATGGCGCGCATTCGCACGAAGTTTCGTCAGTCCGTTGGCGAACAACAATTCGAAGATTATAGCATTATGGCTACTCCGGAAGGAACGCACAAAATACGTTTGAATCGTGAGTTGGTAAAATTTATTCCTTAAATCTCTATGAAAATCTACCTTGACTTTGACGGCACGGTTGTCGAACATTATTTCCCGGAAATTGGTGCAGAGAATCCACATGCGATACAGGTGATTGCGCGTTTGCAGGCGGCGGGACATGACATTGTGCTGAACACGTATCGAGCGGACATTGACCAGAAACATGTGCAAGAAGCTTTGGATTACATCCATTCCTTTGAGGAAATCAAACAGCCAATCGAAAAATTTCTTCCTGAAAAATTGGAACCACGCTCATTTGATATAGAAGAAGCAAAGGAAAGCAAGCAATTGTACATTGATGACATTGCGGAAGGAATCCCGATGAGACGCAACATCATTTTGGAATCCGGAATGATGGTCGATTGGATGGCGTTAGAGATGATTTTAGAAGAGGTGGGAATCATTGGTGCTGAAAACATGAAAAAATAAAGTATGGATAGTACAATTTTAGATGCGATCATCCCAATAACAATCATCGCCATTTGGATAAACAAAGTAATGAATCCAAAAAAGAACAAACCTGACGAAATGAAGAAAGAAGCTCTCACCCCAAATAGACTGAAGTTATTTTTTAAGAAGCTTAGTGCTTTCCTTCGCAAACCGGATAAACAAGAAAAGTTCGTTTGGAAT
>JBEDJV010000286.1:0-4235 GCA_041172545.1 Bacteroidota bacterium
GTTGGTTTTCTTGGCGCTACTGTTTCCTGCTTTTTGATTTCTGTTTTGGATTTCTCCATGCGGAGGAATTGCGTCAATTCCTGAAACAAAACGGTATTCACATCTTTTTTGCGTGATTTCGCATTGAAGCGCTCGATGAATTGCAGCATTTTCTTTCCTGCTTGCAACTGTTTACTGTTCACTTCAGTAACTTGATTCACTTGGGTTAAACGACTATCCAACTTGGATTCCTTGGATTCATATTCTGCTTTTGCTCGAATGGCTTCCGTGGAAACACGATCGAATTTCCTGGACTTTTCTATCAGTTGATTTCGTTCCTTTTGCAAGGAATTCAATAAGGTATCCAACTTCACTTTTTTCTGATCCAACCTGCTTTTCGCATCTTCAATCAATTCCTTGGAAATACCATTCATTTGAGCAACTTCGAAGGTAAAGGAACTACCTGGTTGACCAATCGAGAACTGATAAAGCGGCTGTAAATTCTTTTCATTAAATAACATGCATCCATTTTGCGCATGCGGTAATTCACTGGCTTTCAATTTGATGTTTCCGTAGTGCGTGGTAATGACGCCGAAGGACTTTAAATGGTAAATCTGTTCGAAAAATACCTCTCCTAATGCACCACCTAATTCCGGATCAGAACCTGTTCCGAATTCATCCAAAAGCAGCAAAGATTGATGATTAGCTACTTCCATAAAGTACTTCATTCTTTGCAAACGGTAAGAGTATGTACTTAATTCATTTTCAATCGATTGATTATCTCCAATATCGGATAAAATCGAACTAAAAAAGCACATGGTACTGTTCTCGTTCACCGGGACTAATAGTCCAGACTGCAACATCATTTGTAAAAGTCCAATGGTTTTCAGTGTGATGCTTTTTCCACCGGCATTTGGACCTGAAATCACTAACAAGCGAGAAGTTGGACTCATAGAGACCGATTGTGGAAAAGTTGCCTTTCCAGACGCTTGATTGGATTTCCACAAAATAGGGTGGAAGGCATCCTTTAGATGGAATCCCGTTGTTTGTCCAATAGACGGTAAATTTGCATTTAAATCCAGTGCCAACTTGCATTTTGCATTGATAAAATCCAATTGAATGAGCAATTTTTGATAGGATTCAATCAAGGGTTTAAAGTGCGCAATGGTTGCCGTTAAAACTTGTAAAATGCGGTGAATTTCCTTACGTTCGTCATCGAACAGGAATTCCAATTCGTTATTTAAGGGAACATTGATCACTGGTTCGACAAAGGTTAAACTACCGGTTTTACTCGAGCCGTGAATGTTTCCAGGAACTTTTCGTTTAAACGTAGACTGAACGGTTAATACGCGTCGGTCATTGATGAATCCTTCGAGTGTTTCACCAAGAACTTTATCCTTGTTGTATTTGCGAAGTTCACGATCAAAATTACGATTGATTTGAACACGTAGCGTTCGGATTCGTCCACGTATTTCCTTTAATTCCGGCGAAGCATCATCCTTGACATTTCCAGCGCGATCAAATACTTTATCGATTTCCGTGAGGATTTCTTTCGTAAAATATACGTCATTGGTCAGTTCCTTTAATAAAGGATAGGTGAAAAGTGCTTTGTCAAAAAACTGTATAATGTGATTGACTAAATCCGAAGCTTGGTACAAACGACGAAATCCTTCAATTGGTATAACCGCTTGCTGAATTCCCAACAAACGAATTTCTGTTTCTAATTCTTCAAAATCCAATGCTGGAAATTTCTCTCCGTGAATTCGTATGGATTTGAATTCGTTTAAGCGATTTAAATCCAACCGAATTTGTTTGAAGCGATTTCCTGGTGTTAATTTTTGCGCTGTAGCTTTTGCACTTGGACCCACACAAAACGATTCCAACCATTCTCGTATGAGTTGAAATTCTAAATCGTTTAAAGTTTGTGAATCCGTTGTATGCATAAAACAAAGTTAGTATAAAAGTATTGGCATAGGATGAATAGCCTATTAACAATGGAGAATCAATTGAGTTCATTTTAAAACCTTATTCACCTAATTGAACTATAATTAATATTATGTTAAATAGAATAATCAAAGATAAAGGGACTATATAAACAATCCCTCTTTACTTCATTCCTTCCAGGCGTCGTATCCTCCTTCTAAGTCGTATACTTTTTTGAATCCTGCTTTCTTTAAATCTTTGGCTGCACTTGCTGATCTTCCACCAGCTGCACAATAAACCAATACCGGTTTTGTCTTATCTAATTTCTTTTGTGCTGTTGCCACAAACGTTGGTGAAAAATAATCGATGTTCATAGATCCGTTTATTTTTCCTTGTGTTCCTTGTGTTACTTCATTTGCTGTTCGAACATCCACAATTTGTGCAGATGGATCTTTCATTAATTTTTTGAACTCTGTTTGAGAAACGCGATTCTGTGCGCAGGATACGCTTGTCAATGCGATGACTAAAAAAGAAAATAATACTCTCATATTTGTTGTTTTAGAAAACAAAGATACCAAATCAAACTTCGCTTTTTGCTACCTGAGTTACAAAAGTCTATTTAACATAAGATAATGGCCGTATTTTAAATAATCAGTAACTTCGTTTTAAATCTTACCGTATGGCCATTTATTCGTTCAATGGATTTATTCCTGTCATTAAAGAATCAAGTTTTGTTCACCCGCAAGCCTCCGTAACTGGGAACGTCATTATTGGTGAAAACGTATACATTGGTCCAGGTGCGGCCATTCGTGGAGATTGGGGACAAATCATCATTGAAGATGGATGCAATGTTCAAGAGAATTGTACGATTCATATGTTTCCTGGAACGACCGTTCATTTGAAGAAAGGTGCGCACATTGGACACGGAGCAATTATTCACGGGGGAATCATTGAAGAAAACTGTTTGATTGGTATGAACAGCGTCATAATGGACGATGTCGTCATTGGTAAAGAATCGATAGTTGGTGCCTTATGTTTTGTTCCAGCGAACACCCAAATTCCTTCGCGCTCACTCGTAGTCGGTAATCCCGCGAAAATCATCAAGGAAGTCAGCGACGAAATGATGCAATGGAAAACGGAAGGAACAGCACTGTATCAGCAGCTTCCGGCGGATTGCCACGCTTCCCTCCTACCTTGCGAACCACTGCGTGAAATCGAGGAAAATCGTCCCGTTCAAAAGCAAGATTACTTCGTTTGGCACAAAAAGAAATAAACATTCTCCTTTTTTGTTAACATTTGACTGAACAAGTGCAAAGGATGTATTATCTTTGACTCCCGTAGTTACAAATTATTTTATGTCCAATTCAACCAAGTATGTTTTTGTAACCGGGGGCGTTACTTCTTCTTTAGGCAAAGGCATCATTGCCGCCTCTCTCGCGAAGCTGTTACAAGCACGCGGATACTCGACCACCATTCAAAAATTAGATCCTTACATCAACATTGATCCGGGAACATTGAATCCATATGAACATGGAGAATGTTACGTAACGGACGATGGAGCGGAAACAGATCTTGACCTTGGTCACTACGAGCGATTTTTAAACGTTCCAACTTCTCAAGCAAACAATGTAACTACTGGTAGAATTTATCAGTCCGTAATTGAGAAAGAACGTCGTGGTGATTATTTAGGAAAAACGGTTCAAGTCATTCCCCACATTACCGATGAAATCAAAGAACGCATCCAAATGGTTGCCAAACATGGCAAATACGACATTGTGATCACCGAAATTGGAGGAACAGTGGGAGACATCGAATCCTTGCCTTATGTAGAAGCTGTTCGTCAAATGTTGTGGGAATTTGAGAACGACTGTGTTGTCGTGCACTTAACCTTGATCCCCTATTTATCGGCAGCTGGAGAATTAAAAACAAAACCAACACAACACTCTGTTAAGCAATTATTGGAACTAGGCGTTCAACCGGATGTTCTTTGTTGTCGCACGGAACATGAATTGGATTTTGGACTACGTCAAAAAATTGCAAAATTCTGTAATGTTTCTGTCAACGCAGTGATCGAAGCACGCGATGCTTCTTCCATCTACGATGTGCCATTATTGATGCATTCGGAGGAGTTGGATAGTGTCGTTCTAGATAAACTTGGACTTTCGAAAAAAGCAAAACCAAATCTGGACAACTGGAAATCGTTTTTAGATCGATTGAAAAATCCGAAACACGAAGTATCGATTGGATTGGTTGGAAAATATGTAGAATTAAAAGATTCCTATAAGTCCATTAGTGAAGCCTTTATTCACGCTGGAGTATCCAACGAAACAAAA
>JBEDJV010000287.1:0-2834 GCA_041172545.1 Bacteroidota bacterium
ATGAATATACCAACCATCCTTCTCAAGTGCAGTTTCCAATTTGGTACAAACACCCTGATAACCATCTCTGTAAGTCTCGCCAATGATAATCACAATTACACCATTTGGCAGCAACTTTCTTTTAGCTCCTTGATAAAACTTCACCTCATTCTCAATGTATTCTGCTAAGGTTTTTTCTTGACCATGTACAAAATAATCAGGTTGATTTCTGTATTCACGAAGTTGCCAATACGGTGGTGATTGGATGAACATTCTAATAATTCCATCCGGTATATTTGAAAGGTCTAATGACGAAGTGTTGAACAAATGGAAACTAATGTCGTTTACCTTTCCCTCATAATCCTTACGTTTTCTCTCCGCAATTTTGGCTTCTTTCTTGGCCTTTTCGCCGAGTAATTGATGTGCTTTGTCAATCTTATATAATCCATTTTCCAAACCAGCCATAATCCCTACCTTATTCCCCGGATTCTCATCTTCGAACCATTTAATTTCCATCAACTTTCGTAATGATGATGCCTTGATTGGTAAGTCAAGCAAGTGGCAGACCAAATCAAATCTTTCTTTACCCACAAGTCCATAATGTTCATCCTTGTCGATGAAGTCAAACCCCATTAAATCTCTTTTCTTACCTTGGGAATTCCCAAGAAGACCTAACATATGCTCTCCATAATGCATCATCTCACTGTATGACATTTTGGTTCGCTGATTACTGGTTAATCTGATTTTTACCGCATCCTCATCAGGAATGTTAATGTGCAGACATTCTAAAGTTTTCAATCCTAAGGATTTCGCAACTTCCAATCGGACGATTCCGTCTGTTACATAAAAGGTGTCTCCAACAAGATTACCAAGTAATGGAGTAAACTGACCCAATCGATTCATGGTGTATTCGATGTGGTCCTTCTTTTTGGGTTTCACAAATTGCTCAAGCAAAGGGTGAATTTTGATATTATCGACTTCGATAACCTCAACATTAATTACATTTTTCATGCGTTAGAATTTAATTGTTAATGAATTTGTTTAAAAGTTGGTAAAATATTTTGTCAACCAAATTTGGGTCTTAAAAAACGGACTTTCATCCGTCTCGTTTTTTTTAATTCTTTCCTGTGTTAAGATATGTTTGATAGTAGTTATCCCACAACTCAAACCTTAACGCTGTTTTGATGAACTCGTTCTTGTCACTAAGTTTGAACTCAAAAACCCACGTCTTACCATCAATTGATGCAACATGGTCAGCTCTAACTGCTCTGGCAAACTTTTGTAATTGTTTCCAATCCGTTACTTGTTCAGCTTCAGTCATGAAGTAGTCTTTAAGTACCTTTTTCATGGAAAACTCTAATCCTAATTTCCCCTTCAAACCAAATGTCTTTGAAACCTTGATGAACTTGGCACCATCATCACCTATCCAATTTAATTTAACCAGGTCATATTCATCTCCGTTAGCCTTCTTGGTAATCGTTTGATAGAAGTCAGGTTTAAGAACCATAGTAAGTCGTCTAACACGAATCTTCTTTTCTTCAATTACTTGAAATATTTCTTCCGGTGACATCGAAGACCCAGCATCCTTGAAGTCAAGTTTGGTTGTGTAGAAATTTAAAACCTCTTTAACCAATCTATCCCGTTCCGCAAATACCTTCTTTCTGAACCCATCTAAAATATTAGCAGAGAATTTACCTGACTCGTAAGCGGAAATCATCTGAGGTAAAGTCATCCCTTCAATTTCATCAGCGGGAAATGCCATGAATGACTTTCCGTTTTTGAAGTCTAATGTTGCCAAATCCTCTGTCAACATCTTAAGGTTTTTATTCTTTACCTCCTTATTATCCGAATCCTTATTTTTCATTCCCTTGTAATTTTTTACAAATGTATATGAAGTTTTATTTTCATACAAATATTTTTGTCAACTTTTTTCTTCTTGTAAATTAAAAAAAGGTAAAATGTGTCATTATTCAATAGAATCGTTGATTTCGTCTATAATTTTTTTTATGTCATGTAGGTCTGTATCCATGTGTTTTATGATAGTTCCCCGGTGAATTCCTGAATATTTGGAGATACTTGACTTGGAAATGAGGATACCTTTGGCTTCCATCTCCTCAATTGTCGCCCTAATTTTCAGCTTGGTTTCGTTCTCTTTTAATACCCCTCTAATCTTACCGGACACCTTACGTTTGTTAAATGTAGCATCACAGTCCTTGTTGTAATGGATACGTTTTAAGACCGGCTTGACCTTTGAGTTTCCAAGGAATGTTGCACCATTATATACATCTTCTTATTACCAGTATATTCCTCATTTACATGGTAGAGATATGAAAGGAGCAAATGTTTATCGGCAGAAGGATTTAGAAACAATAACTTGTGAGTCATATTGGTAAACGTCTTATGTTTCAAACCATCCTTAATAAGATATTGAAACCGTATCTCTACGTAATTGACCTCATTGTAATCAACTACCGGATTCTCCACATGTACAGGGGTTTCAAGTAATAGTTGGTCTAATACTTCTTTGATTGGGGTGGGTATAAATGGTTCTTGGGGTGCACAATGGATACGTATCATATCACCATTAGATATTTTATCTTCCAACCGGCAGTTATCAACCTTATTCTTTCCCTTTTTAAATAATTCAACTGGTATCTCGATTTCATTCTCGTAGTTATAGAATAAATCAGGGTCTGAGGATATAAACATAGCACGTGCAATACCACCAGCATTGGTATCTATTTTCTCATTAACCAATATGTTATCAATAATGTATTGCCGAGCAATAAGGAAGTCATGCTCATTCTTAAGATGATTAGATACCTTAAAGAAGATAGAAATACCGCCACCACTAC
>JBEDJV010000288.1:0-4157 GCA_041172545.1 Bacteroidota bacterium
AATATTAAATATTAATAAGTATGTTGGAGGTTGAAAAACTAAGTGCTAAATATGGAAATTTGGAGGTTTTGAAAGAAATCACTTTTTCCCTTAAAAAGGGAGAAAAGATCGGAATTCTTGGTGTGAACGGAGCGGGCAAAACCACGATGTTTAATACTTTATTTTACCTAAACCATTCGAAACATTTTTTCAAAAACAATGGAACAATCGTTAAACAAGATGATATTGCCTATATAGAAAGTGAAAACGAGTTTTATCCATTTTTGACAGTGAAAGAATTTCTTCAATTGGTCTGTGATAAAAACATCGAGCTATCTATAACATTGTGTGACGCTTTTAGCATGCCGATGGACAATTTAACAAATACACTTTCAACTGGACAAAAGAAAAAACTTGCGATCATAGCAAATTTAATCGTTGACAAGAATATTTATTTCTTTGATGAACCATTCAATGGTTTGGACTTTGAGAGTTATGAAATGCTTCAAAAACTCCTTATGAGTTCATTTTTCAGTACTAAATACGTCATCATTACTTCTCATATTTTGGATTCGCTGAATAGTATTTGTGATGAGATTTTATTAATGAAAGATGGTGAAATAGCAAAAGTTTTTAACCAAGCGCACTTTGATGACATCAAGGTTTTATATTCCGACAGCGTAAATTTTGGCGTACAAAGCATCATGAACGCAATGGAGATTTCATTAAAGTCGGAATAGAACTTGATAAAAATACTTTGAAAGCCAATGTGCGAAAGGAAGTTGGCTTTTTTGGTTACTCATAGGTGAAAATCATTCGTTTTGTGGAAAGTTCTCCTCGATATACTGCTATTGCACTGCTGCGACAATAATTCATCCATCCATTCGTTACGCTGCAGTTGTACTGCTGCGACAATAAATCGTCCACTCACTAGGGAAATCCCTATTTCTCAAAAAATGTCAAATCTTGATAGTATATTGTATCCGGAATTTGATTGTATTTTTTAGAAGGAATATCATAGCTGAAGGAATAATTCACGTAGGAATGATTCGTCATTTTGTATATAAAATTTAGATCCACTTCACTATCTTCGTTGACATCATAGATGAAGGTTTTGTCATAGGTTTCATCTAAATAGACGGACAAAGTATCTTTTCCTTGGATCAATTTTATATGCTCGCCGATTTCATCGTAGTTCACTTCATTCAATACCTGAAAGATCACGCCATTTATGGTGGTTTTTCCTTTGAATACAACATGGTTTTTGTCGGAATGAATACACGTTAATCCGAGTTTTTTGAATTCAATGGAGCTCGCCTTTTTCTCAGAACAACAAGAAACGAAACTCAACACAAAGCAGGTCAATAGAAGGGAGGACCTCAACAATCCGAAGTTCGACAGATGAACGAATGCTTGTTCAATCCTTTTATTCACTATTTTTCTCATGTATACGCTGCTATTTTTTTCAGGTTTATATTCGATTCAATTTAGAGCACTCATTCGCTGATCTTTCCTGTTTGTGGATTGATTTGTCGTTTTCTCCAATCGCTGGCAGTGGTCGACTCTTCCTCATACTCCAAAGAAAGCGTCCACACCTGAAAATCCTCACTGATGTAGTAAATGGTTTCGTTTGCCACCGAATTTTCGGGGATATTACTGTAACTGTAACAGGATATTGAATCGATTTTTTCCTTTTTCCAATAGGTCATGAGCAAAACGTCATAAGCGTATTCTGAATCTTCGGATTGCTTCTTAATTAATTTGAGGGACAAATCACCATTATCGAACAAGGGAACAACAGCGTGATTGTTCATTTCTTCAAACAACGTATGATTATCGACCTTTAGTTTGACTATGGCACAGCTTTTTAAGCCGGTGTTATCCGAGCAAGTTCGATTTACTTCTTTCATGAATTTCGCATCGGAAATAAGCTTGTCCCCACGGTATTCGCTGTTATTATTCCATTGAGCTGAAACGAATGAAGTACTCAGTGCTAAAAAAGCTATACAAATGATTCGCTGAAAAGAGGTTTGATGCATGATGTTTTGAATGACTTAACGATGACGGATTGAATGCTTTGTTTGCGATTAGTTCCTTGGGATGGTCCTTATTGTTTATCCCTAGCGACATTCACTAACAGCACAAGAACCTCCGTTGGATGTTTCTTTTTAATCTTTGATACTTGTTTTAGGACATGTTTCGCTGCCCAGTTTCCAAATCGCGTAATACACCACATACGTGTATTTATTATGCATGGATTGAAGTAAAACCTGTTCTTTTGTTTCTGAGTTCAGTGCGAGAAATTCCAGCTCATTTTTAAAGTTCAATTGCGCATTGATATATGGATAATCGTTCTTTTTGAGAGGGAAACTATCGACAAAATTTCGATCGTTAAAATCTCCCATACATTGTGAATAGGCGGAATACAAGCTGCCATCTGGATGGTAAATCCGAAGTTGGACTTGGGAGGATTTGCTAGTGTCATCATTGATCCCATATGCTTTTGATTTTTGCATCCAATACTTGGAATCATCTGCAAAAACACTATAGTCAAAATTATAGTGTTTTAAGAATTTGTTCACTTCTTTTACGGACTCTTCATTTGGTTCAGATAATTGAAGAATGTGAATGATTGTACAAGAAAAATTAGAAAAGAAATAAATTTCATAGTATGAATAAAAATAACACTTCAAAGTGGAACACGTACCAATGAGAACTTCCTTTTTATTGTTTTTGTATCTTCTTTCGATAGAACAAGGTGTAAAGCACTCCGAACAAAATGCTTTTTATGATGGCTCCTATCCAATCGATGTTTCGCGAGAAGAAGACATCAATAAGTACATTGATTCCTCCAAATAGGACTGAATTTATGAGAAAAAACGTGATGAATTTTGTATTGACCATTTCCAATTTAGTTGAATCGTTTCTTAAGTATTCGTTCAATGATCTGCGTAAAACAGCATGTAAATATAACTTTTCTAAAGTCAAGCAAGACTAGTATTTGTTCTAGAAACGAATTTAGAAACTAGAAATGCAATGGTTGTTGACGTTAAAATCCATTTTCAAGAGCCAGTAACTTGGATTCACTTCGCCTTTTTCCAAAGTAGTTGTTTCGTCATTTCTAATTCAATGTGCTCATTTGTTTCCTGAAGGATGCGATCAGCTTCCCATGTTAAATGAAATTCATCATTGTCCACCGTGCGATAGTTCACAATGATTCCTTCGGCAAATGGAAAATAAAAGATTCTTTCTCTATAGCTGGATGTCGTTTTGGGTCCATAATAAAACTCCAACGGAATGATGGATGTTCGTCCATTGCTCATTTCTACCTGAATAGGTAAAGTGAAATCTTTTGCATGTTGGTTCGTGAAGGCATTGTCGATTTCAATGATCTTCAATTCATAAGTCGTCAAGGATGTGTCTGGATTTTCTGTAAAATTATGAGTTTCCTGTGGGTCTTTTGCTCTGACAAAGTGCGGACTCGACCAAAGTGTTTTTTCAAGATTCCTCAAGAATTTCGCATATAATTCGCGGTCAATCTTATCGGAGGAGGACACTTTCGCTTCTTGAGGTTTGGTATGATCTGTTGACGAGCGACAAGAAACCATAAAGCAAAAAGCCAACAAACCTAACAGCTTGGAAAGCATTCCGTTTATGCCAATACAAAAGCAAACTTGGTTCTTCATCGATTTACGTTTGTTGAATGTTGTCTTCACTTTTTTAATGATCCTTTGGTTTAAACACATCACACTTTATAGGTTTCCAAGGGAATAATTGAAAATTTCTTGATATGCCAAAATAAATCCCAGAACATAAAAAATCTTGATTTATTTTATACTCTTGGGTTGTGTTGGGTTTATAAACTTTAATTGTATTTTCATTAAAATAAAGACTCTGTTTACTATAAGCAAATCGTGCGCTTATGCTCAATATATAATGCTTTTTGTAAAATAAATCGGAGCCAATCCCTAAACCAAAATTAAAAGCATTTTTGGTTACAGCGGAAAAAGCGCTTGAGCTGAAACTCATTTGAAGGGAAGGTGAAAAATTCAACTTCAAACAGAAGCAAAAAAAATATGGCGACCTGTTACCTGATTCAGCAATTTCTACCTCCTATGTAAAGGCCTCAGACAAAATTACAATGCTAAAGGGATCATTGGATTTGATAACAATTGAAT
>JBEDJV010000289.1:0-2820 GCA_041172545.1 Bacteroidota bacterium
CATTAAAAGGAGATTGAAACACACAGGTAAGTCGTATGATGCGTATTTTTGCAGAAAAATGACAAAATGAAAATTAATATTTTCCTTCTTTCTATATTCTTTCGTTCCCTTGTTTCCTTTGCTCAACCAGACATTACCCCTGCTCAACCAGACATTGTCCCTCCGGCTAAAATCTTGGCTTTAAATGATATTATCATAACCGGAAGGGGGAATCCAATCAATTATTTTCAACGAAATCAATCGATGACTTTATTGAAAGCAGACAAATTAGCTTTATTGCCGGCTAGAAGTTTGAGTGAAGCACTCAGTTACACTTCAGGAGTGGACGTTCGTCAGCGTGGATTAAACGGAATGCAAGCGGATATTGGTATTCGTGGTGGAAGTTTCGAGCAAACCTTGATATTGGTCAATGGATTCAAGATGGTGGATCCACAAACAGGACACCATTCGATGAACATTCCATTTACGGTCAATGCCATCGATCAAATTGAAATCACAAAAGGTCCAGCCACACAGATGTTTGGACAAAGTGCCCTTGCGGGGGCGGTCAATTTTGTTTCCAATCTCTCGGGTAAAACGTTTGTCAAAGCACAGTCCTACGCGGGGTCCTTTGGAACGGCTGGCATCAATGTGACAAATCAAAGGTTGGGGGCAAAAGCTTTCTATGGGATTTGATCGTTCAAATGGACATTGGTCCAATTCAGATTTTGACAATAAACAGATTTCATACGAAGGAGGAAAAACCTTTAAAAAACAGTATTTATTGGTGATGTTGGCCTATTCAGACCGTAAATTTGGTGCGAATGGTTTTTATTCAAATAAATTCCCGGACCAATGGGAAAGCACTCAAAATGCGTTTGCCGGTTTGCGTTACAACGTGTTTTTTAGAAAAGCAACATGGGTCAATCGTTTGAGTACACGTACTAATCGCGATGAATTCCGACTTAAACGCAATGATCCTGGATTTTATACCAATCGTCATTTCTCTGAAACGTATAGTTTGGAAAGTATATTAAATGGAAAATTTGGCAGCAATTGGCAGTACCATTTAGGTCTTGAACATCGAATAGAAGCCCTGAATAGTTCCAATTTGGGATTGCGTAATAGGCAATATTCCAGTGTATTTGGTGATGTTGTGTTTAAGGCTGGAAAGTGGACAGCGACGACAAGTCTTTTAGTATTTCAATATTCGGATGTTCCATTGAGTGTTTTACCAAGTATCCAGTGTGCATATCAGTTGAATGAACAAAATCGCTTGTATGCAAACCTGTCAAAAAGTAACCGAATTCCTACGTACACGGAATTGTTTTATGTAGATCCATCGAATGTAGGAAATCCAGAATTAAAACCTGAATTTGCCAATTCAGCTGAATTAGGATGGTTTAAAAATGGGAAATTGTACTTGGAAGCAAATGCGTTTTACCGACAAACATACAACATGATCGACTGGGTCCGTGATTCCTCTAGTGTGATTCCGAATCCCAATAAGTGGAAACCGGTCAACATCGCAGAAGTTCGATTCTATGGGGTGGAAGCAACCGTGCGTAAATCCTTTGTTTACACTGCCGACTTTAAACCTAACTTCATTGATGTTTCGTATACCTACATTCAGGCAACACATGTGTTTGACGAAAATGTAGAGTCCCGCTATGCGTATTCGAACTTAAGACATCAATTGATTGCTAAATTCAGTTTTCAATTCAGTAAATACGGAAGTCTGCAAGTGAATTACCGTTTCCTTCAACGCGTTTCCAATCCAGCATACCAATTGGTTGACCTCAAATTGACTTCCGGGAATTTAAAAGGATTTAACCTGTTTGTTGAAGCAAATAATCTTACGAATACCAATTATGTCGAGGCAGGTTTCGTTCAAATGCCCGGACGATGGTTTAAAGTGGGGATGAACTATGCGTTTACGAAAGTAAATCAATAGGCAGTTTGTTCTAATTGAAAATAGCTAGTGCATCCATGGAACAATAATTAGTTGTTTTCTTACGTTGATTGCAAGGTTGAGTATATATTGCTCATCCTTCCTTTGTTTTTCAGAAAGGGGCCTTTCAAAAAAGGATAGTCCAGTCAAAAAATCAATCAACTAGAACGAGTAAATGAATAATGATCTAAACGCACTTCTTTCTGAAATCAGTCAGTTAGATGGTCAATTAACAGCTCAAGCCGCAAAGTCGATTGACCGTTTGTTGACCATTCGAAATTGGTTGATCGGAGGATACCTTTTTGAATATGAACAGAATGGATCTGATCGAGCGAATTATGGTTCCAAATTAGAGCTAACTATAGCCGAGTCCTTAAATCGAAAGGGATTGTCTGAACGGAATTTAAAACTGTTTAAACAGTTTTATGTAGTGTATCCCCAAATTATGCAGACAGTGTCTGCACAATTCAAACTCCCCGAAAAAATAGTACAGACAACCTCTGAATTATCCTTGTCAACAATCATTTCAGATGATAATATCTCGAAATTAATCGATAACCTCTCATTTTCGCACCTCACTGAATTGATGAAAATAACGGATGGCGATAAGCGTGAATTCTATGAAATACAAGCGATTAAAGGAACATGGTCCGTTCGGGATCTAAGGCGCCAAATCAATAGTTTAAGCTACGAAAGAACGGCCTCGTCGAAGGACAAACGAAAGGTGCTTGATTCCCTTAAATCCAATGAAGTACAAACCGTACAGTCGCTGATAAAAACTCCCTTTGTTTTTGATTTCCTGGATTTTTCTGATTCAATTTTAGCTGTAGAATCAGACTTTGAAAATGCGCTGATCAGTGATTTAAGGAACTTTATGTTGGAATTGGGAC
>JBEDJV010000290.1:0-2975 GCA_041172545.1 Bacteroidota bacterium
GTGGACATTGGAATCGTTCCTGTTTCTGTTTCCATTCGTTCGTAAGCACCGAAACGTTGTAGTATGTAATCAGCTAAAATCGGTTCTGCCTCCATTGAGGTAATAGGTTCTGTACCAAAACGCGTCATTTCTACCAGAATTCGATTATTCGACAAGGGTAGAACATACATGAATTGCGTGAATCCTTGCTGTGGAATATCAAAGTCCATTAGGTCAACACAGTCCATTTCTGAATATGCTTCCTTCGGAGAAATGATGTGACCTATAAACGTTTGCCACAATAACGCCTCGTTTTTTTCAGGTTTCGCAAACCTTGGTGGCCTGCTGTCAAAAACCATTTTAGCGCTAAAATTCCCGTCAACCGTTTGCACTTCAACTCCTACATCTGTTTTAACTATCCCTAAAACCGATGAATAAATTCTTGACAATCGAAATTCGTTAATGATTCTTCGGCATTCATTATACAAAGCAACGTATTGAGAATGTTCAAGTGTCTCTGGTTCTTGCCGATTGACACTTATTTTGGACCAGGTTCGAGAGAAAAGATGTTGGCAATTATGCGAAATACTGTCATCCGTGGATGTCCAAAAACAATACGTTTTATCGTTGGTTGTTTTTTCATCCGCATCTATGACTGCTACTTTCTTATTGGTCAATAATCCGCGGGACTCCAAACTACGTAACAAGAGGGTTGCCGAAGCACCTGCCCCTATGAAAATGTAGTCGAAATATCCGTTTTTTTCCAATAGAAAAATATATTTTATTGATTTACAACAAATTGTATTTGACAAATGTTCACTAAAGCCTTGGTTTTGTTCATGAACTTGATTTAATCAATACTCTGTATGAAGACGTTTCTACGGCTTATCCATAAAATGAAAACAGCAACTAAAGCACCAAGATAATAGTAGTGATTCGCTCCCAACCCTCCAATGAAAATGAAATTCTTGTTAAAAATGTTGCCAAAACATACCCTGAATTACGTATCACCAAAATAGTATTTTTCATATGGCGAGCACTACTTAAAAGCAACAAAACATCCACAAAGGTTAACAAGGTGAAAAACTCCGTATAAAATATATGAGAAGGATCACCAAGTGGTATTTTATTGGTAGAAAATTGAATTAGGTCTGTAATCCAGGTAGAAAAAGAAAAAATGGAAAGTCCAAAAAATACAATCATCAGAAAGATGGCAAGCCACTCCTTCAAGTGAATGAATTGTATACTCATCTCATATTTGATTTCCACACGTTTGGAATCCAAGTGATAGAAAAGCCAAACGAGAACAAGAATAACAATGAATCCTGTTAGATCCTTCATCAACTCACTATTTAATAGAGACGTATGACCATCCGTTAAATGTCCGGTGTCCTTAAAACAGTTACGAAGTAAAATAAGTGCCATTATTTCTAGTTGCTTCGCGACACTCTTCGTGTAACTAATCCTAAAATAATAGATCAACAAATAGACTTCGTATACCAACAAGGAACTAAATGGGGAAAACAGCGCAGAAAATGGATTTCCAAATAGGTTCTCAGGAAAGTACTGAATGCTGAACAAACCTATTTTAATAGCAAAAATGAGCAGAACATGTACAATAAAGGCGGTGATACCAAAGTACAAAGTGATGCGTTCAATGCGCGACTTGAAGGATTCCGAGAACATATGTCAAAGATTTAATTCTCTGAATATATGCATTTTATTCCTGAAATGAACTCCTGATGAACATTCCTTACCATTATTTGAATAAATCAGAAACTATGATGATTAAACGCATCCAAATTATTCTGAATTCACTCTGTTACAACATTATTTCATTATCAGAACCTAAGCAACAGATTTATGTACAACGTTACTTTTGAAAAAAAAATCAAAAGTGAAGAGAGGAAAAAACGACTTATCAGGTACAAAATTTGAAGGATTACCTTACTGATTCACACCTATTGGAAATCTCCTAGACTTCGATGCATTCCAAATAATCAAGCTATTTTTCAGAAGAACCATACTATCGCAGTAAGGATGAAACAGTTGATTGGAAGGAATTTCCCAATTGATTCGTTGCTTTTTTCTTGTTACAAGGTTTTCGACGGCAAAACATACCTTTTTGTCCATGAATTGATCTGTGTAGACAATGGTATTGTTCTTCAAATCAAACACATGAATGCCATGTTTAAAATACATAAAAGGCTTATTCCTTTTTTGTAATGGAATAATTAAACTGGAAAAGAAATCAGCAGACCACCAAGTGGTTAAGCAAATAAATTGATCATTCATCGCCTCCAATTCCGGCGTTTTTACTTCTATGTTCTCTTTGTCAAAATCAATCGAGTCCTTCATTCCAGATCGATTCACCATCATCGAAAAATGATTAGCCGAATTGATAATGGATACGTTTATCCATTTTTTATTCACCAATTCATAACTAAAGGTTGAATCATTGATTGTTAGTGACATAGGGGCTTGCTGTTCAGAAGCTTGAACTTTCTCTGTTTTTAACAGTTCTGTTTGACAACTACTGACCAACATAAAAAGAACCGAAAGAATGAAGGCAATTTTCATCGTCTATTATTTTCGAAGGATTTTTTCCATCGCCTTGCCGCTGGCTAATTCATCCACCAATTTATCCAAGTAACGTACTTTTCGTGTTAGGGGATTTATTAATTCCTCCACGCGATAGCCGCAAATTGTACCCGTGATTAGGTGTGCATTTGGGTGAAGCGTTGCTTGTTCGAAAAATCTTTCAAAGGTCACATTTTCAGCTACCAATTCATTGAGTTTAAGTTCATCAAATCCAGTAAGCCATTCAATTACTTGCAACAACTCCGCTTTTGATTTGCCTTTGCGTTCTACCTTATTGATGTAATGCGGGTAAACAGAGGCGAAAGTCATCTTGACAAATTTCTCGTTGTGTTCTGGCGTGGTTTTCATGAAATTAAAGTTAGCGTTTTCAATTATTTTGGAATCAATCCACAAAA
>JBEDJV010000291.1:0-2100 GCA_041172545.1 Bacteroidota bacterium
TGTGTATCGAAATGGATGAACGTTATGAATTACTGAAAGTTGCAGGCGTTCGAACCATTAAAGAATACAACGCTAAATTCATTGCGCGACGATTAAATCCGGAGAAAGGACACCGTTATTTACCATACATCGTTGTACTAATCGATGAGTTTGCTGACCTCATCATGACGGCAGGTAAAGAGGTGGAACATCCGATTGCGCGAATCGCACAGCTTGCACGTGCGATTGGAATACACTTGATTGTTGCAACGCAGCGTCCTTCGGTAAATGTCATTACAGGTATGATCAAAGCCAACTTCCCGGCTCGTATCGCTTTCCGTGTTCTTTCTAAAATTGACTCTAGAACCATTCTCGATGCTTCCGGTGCGGATCAATTAATCGGACGAGGAGATATGTTGATTTCAACAGGATCAGATATCAAACGTTTGCAGTGTGGATTCGTAGATACGCCAGAAGTAGAAGAGATTTGTAGTTTCATTGGGGACCAACGAGCTTACCCAGAAGCGTTGATTCTTCCAGAATACACGGCTGATGGAAGTGAATCAGGTGGAGAAATGGACATGAATGAAATTGATCCAATGTTCGTTGACTCTGCGCGTATTGTCGTCATAAATCAACAAGGTTCAGCGAGTTTACTGCAACGTAAATTGAAACTTGGGTACAACCGTGCTGGTCGTATTGTAGATCAATTGGAAGGCATGGGTATCATCGGTTCTTTCCAAGGAAGTAAAGCGCGCGAAGTGCTTTATGGTGACATCGAAAGTTTGGATGAATTCCTGCGATCCAGAGGACTGATTTAAGCAAAGCTATTTATCGTTAGCGAACTGCGCGTTCATTGAACAAGATGTATCCAAAACTTAGTTGAAAAAATAAGGGACTTTCTTGTGCAGGGAAATAATTCAAGGTTGCTCTTACCGGTCCGATTGGCGTTTCATACAATATAGAACCAGATGCCACAACCGAATGTGCTTGTAAAGGTTTCCCGTATTGAATTGTTCCATCATTGTTTTGTTGCAACTGTACAATGGGTTGGAAATAATATACGTCCATACGCAAATCTAGTTTTTTCGCAACTTCAAAAATCAGATTTGTCCCAAGGGAAAGGTATTGCGTTGCACGATATTCCGGCAAGAAGAATGTCTCCATGTCGGGAATTAAGTTGAATGCAGGCATGGACAATAAACTTGCTGTGTAATTCGCAAACAAGGACTGGCTGTTCAAAACTGTTTTCCCGTGTAATCCCAAATGAAAGGGTCCATTTTTCAGGAAAAAAGATTGGAATTCTGCCTGGAGGCTTAACCATTGATGATCCTTTTCAACCGTGTCTTTCAGTATCGAGGTAGTTCCCGGAACAGTTCGCTCAAATCCATTTACATACCTTGCTTTGACTTGAAAAAAGTGTCCTTCGCTGGCGAATTGTTTTTTATTCAAGCTATTCTTCGTGTATTCTAAACTAAGGGAAGTACCATAAAAGCGTGTGTAATCTGCCGTATCCTTATTTGTAAACTGACTAGATTGGTAATAATCATCCTCCAAACTAAAATAACGAGCGTCCATGGTCCACCGTGCATTGTTTCCCAATGGCAATTTGATTTTCACCCCGCCATATGCTTCATTTTGAACAAGAAATGAAGGTTTAACATCTTCAAAAAATGTAGCGAAACTGCGGAAATAGTCCCAACGATTCAAGGTAAAGTAAGCGTTCACCGACAGCGGAAACACGGAAGGGATCACCAATTCATAATTCGTACGAAGCGATCCATAGAACTTACCGAAATAGGATTCCGCATTGACTTTATGAGCAGCGCGTCCAATACTTCGAAAACTTAAGTTAAAATAACCTGTATTTACTGCTCTGGAGGAAATGAGTCCACCGAAATCCGCACGAAACTCCTTAGACTTTTTGACATTTAAGTTAAGCTGAAGCGTTCCGTCAGGTTTGGACTCAAAATTAGGATAAAGAAAGTCAATTTGAGGAGTCGAAGCTAGGCGAAAATAACGTTCCTTTAATTCCGACTCATCTAAGATACGGTGACTTCTTTTGGGTAAAATAAACTTGTTTGCGTACTTAAATTCGTTCTTTTTGATGGGAGCTGTTTT
>JBEDJV010000291.1:2141-4180 GCA_041172545.1 Bacteroidota bacterium
AACAGTAATGAATTGCTCCAATGAATCTAATTTCAATAAAGTGGCACGATATCCATCATTGATTGCCTGCTGAACATCATTAAAATCGAATGTACCTACTTCCGTTTTTGGCTCAATGATCATTCCTTCTTGACAAGGCAAGGTATAATTCGTCGGGGTTGTCATCATGCTCGAAATCATACCGAAAAAATCGTTTTCATTCGCTTTGATGTCATTTTTAGTTACGTTACTTCCGATAATAAAGTCTGCATCAAATTGCTCGTACATCACATTTAGCGGGAAGTTATCATACAAGCCTCCATCGAAATAAAGAACTCCGTTAATCCGAATTGGATTTAAATACAAAGGGAAGGTCATGGAGGCGCGAACGGCTTCGTTCAAATGACCATTCGTAAAAACCACACTTTCCTTTCTAACGACATCTGATGCAACGCAACGAAACGGGATAAACAAGTGATTGAAATCATTTTCTACAGAGGCACTTGTTCGACCTAAAATCCGGAGCATTTCGAAATCAAAATAACGCGGATTCACGAAGGACATAGGAATTGACTTTTGCAGAATGCTATCCTTGGAAAAAGGAATGTTAAACATGCTACTTGTATTTGAATCATCAAAAAAGTAGAATTTCTTCTCCGATTCTAATTCCCCTTTTACCATTAATTGAAAGGGCTCACTCAATACATAGGCTTCGATTTCTTTTGGCGAATATCCACTGGAATACATACTAGCAACAAGTGCACCGGCAGAAGTACCAACAATGAAGTCGATGGGAATGTTTCTTTCTTCGAGTGCTTTTAATACCCCAACATGTGCTACACCTGCTGCTCCACCACCACTTAAAACCAATCCAATTTTCTGTTGTGAGAAACATTCTGTGGAAAGAATGAAAAAAAGTGATAAAATAAGGGTCGATAAACTTCGCAAATTCGTTCTTTTGTACAAAGTTAGACCTTATCACGAGAAAATGGAAAAGAAGAGCATGGGAAATAATGAAGAGTTAACAATCACGCTGAAATGTTTGTTTGGATTTGAACAAACGTTAGTAGAAGAATTGGAGGAACTTGGCTACCCAAAACCAGAACAATTGAACCGCGCCGTGCGCATCAAAGGAACATGGAGGGATGTGTATTATTTAAATTTATATGCACGTTGCGCTATTTCGATTCTAGTAGAACTTGATAAGTTTTACATTAAATCAGAAGAAGATCTGTACCGTAAATCTATGAAGATTAAATGGACAGAGATTTTCGACGTATCAAAAACATTTGCAGTGAAAGGTGCTGTTTTCTCCACACTCTTTAACAATACGCAATACCCGTATTTGGTAGTGAAAGATGCGATTGTGGATACGTTCCGAAATGAATTCGACGACCGTCCGGATGTTGAATTAAAACGTCCACAAGTACTATTTGACTTATACATCAAAGAAAACGAAGTGACGATTTCGTTGAACACTAGTGGAATTCCTCTTTTCCAACGCGGATACAGAGAAGCAGTTGGTGATGCCCCAATCAATGAAGTTGTGGCCGCAAGTTTAATTCGTTTGTCCAAATGGGACCGAAAAACAACCTTCCTAGATCCTTTCTGTGGATCTGGAACCTTGTTAATGGAAGCAGCATTGTTAGCCTCTGGAATTCCTTCCAACATCGAGCGTCAACATTACGCTTTCAAAAACTTAAAAAATTACGACGAAGCTATTTGGAACGATATCTACGATAATGCACTTAGAAATGTGCGCGCTCTTCCTTGTAGAATCATGGGGTCAGATTTATCCGATGAAATGATTTTAAAAACTCGACGTAATTTACGTCAAATGAGTTTTGGTCGCTTTATTGAAACCAAGGTTTGTTCATTTGATGAAATCACCAAAGAGGAAGACGAAGCTGTTTTTATTCTAACAACCAACAACATATCTGAGCTTGATAAAGGCTTGAAGGATAGATGTGTATTGATTGAAATGAATGCGGGAGCCCCTGAGGAGTATTTGCCATTAGCAAAAGAAATTGCTCAAAATAAAAATGTCGTTTTAAACGACG
>JBEDJV010000292.1:0-912 GCA_041172545.1 Bacteroidota bacterium
AGCCAGAACAGCCGCCAATCGGATTAGCCGATCCATGTAGTAATTGAGCAGCGGTTACACCACCTGCTAATTGACGGTAAATGTTAATGTCATCCGGATTCACGACATCCGCAATGCTTACTTCTGCGGTCACTGCCTGACCTCCTTCATTCACTCCTTTAGAAATGGCTATGTGCGAATGCTCATCAATGATTCCTGGTGTTAGGTGCATGCCTTTTCCGTCGATCACCATTGTTGAACTTGATACGGGAATCACGTTGGCGTTTGCCACTTTTACAATTTTTCCGTTTTCGATAAGTACGGAAACATTTTTCAATATTCCATCCGCTTCGTTAGTCCAAACGGTGGTGTTTTTTACCAGGATTGATTGACTTTTAGGAAAAGTTTCCATTCCAAATGCCATGTTTGGCAACCAAGGAGCCGCGATAATCGAAGTGTCTTTTTTAATTTCCGTTACTTTCGCGGGATCCGATCCTTTGTCCGTTCGAATTCCCGACCAAGCCAACCAAACACCTACGGCATTAGTTCCATCCCCTTCAAAAATCGCCGCATTTCGACTCGTTTTTCCGTGAAGTTGAATGATTCCTGGTTTCGCTTTTTCAAAGGATGAAAACTGAATAGTAATGTCATTTTCCACCAACTGAATCGACGCTTTTTTCGTCGTCGTATCCATCATCCCGGCATTTGCTTTTCCTGCAAATTTCACCTTTCCTGTTGGACGCTCATTGGATCCTTCAATTTCCAATTCATATTTCTCACCATTCATCAATAGGTCGTATTTCCCAACGATACTTGGTCCGTCTATCGCTTTTAGTTGAGTTTTTTCACCTTGAATCCAAGCATCTATGAGCTGAGCTTCTGTTGTAAAAGGATCGGAAGTATACACAAAGAAATTTGCGTATTTCCCGGACT
>JBEDJV010000292.1:963-3610 GCA_041172545.1 Bacteroidota bacterium
ATTCATTTCCGACACCTAATTCCTTCGCAGGATTCACCGTCAGTGCAGCTAAGGCCGCGTCTACAGGTAATCCTCTAGAAATAGACAATCGCAGGTTTTTCCAAAATTGCTCAGCAGATTTTAGTCCATTTGTCGTAATACAGAAAGGAACTCCGTTTTGGTATAAATAAAGTGGATTAGATGGTGCCAATTCCCAATGCTTCAAATCACTTAGAGGAATTTGACGTGCAATGTATGGATCTCTCAACTCAAAAGGTTCTGGAAAATTAATCGGAATTACGATTGTTCGTTGGATCTTTTTCAGCGCGTCAATAGCCGCGTATTCATTACCTGAACCGATGTATATAAAATTCAGTTGGTGTTCCTTTGCGATTTTTTCGGCACGAAGAATTTCCCATTTTTCATCCGTTTTAAAGAATATGGGCAATTTCTGTTGCTTTGACCACGCATCTAATGAAATAGAAAATTCACTTTGTGGAGAAGTGCTATAATACGATAAATCAAATAATGCTTGACGCATCATAGCAATAGAGCCCATTTGGGAAGAAGGATATGCTTCGTGAGAGGAACCCTTTGAAAAAGACAAGAATTGAGCGGCATCGCCTTTGATTAACTGTTTGTTCACTTGATCGTTTCCTAAAGAAACAAGAGCTCCTGTTCCACGAACCATGCCTGTACAGTTTCGTTCCAATAATATGCTCCTTCCATATCTGTTTTCGTTTGGGAACGAAATCCACCGTCATGAAAAGAAGCCTTTGGTTGACCTATATTGGAATACAATTCAACAAACGACGGAAGAATGGTTTTGCCTGAATAATCGATTACGACTGCTTGATTATCTTTAATCGACGATTTGATTTCTTTGATTTTTCCATCCACAATTAACATATCAGCTTTCTCCAAAATTTGCGTTGGAGATACATAAATGCGTGCATTTTGAATGAGGATTGCTTTCGGCTCGGATTTTTTAACACCATTTTCTGGTCCAAACTGTGCAAAAGCTGGAAGAAATTGTAGGCTTAAAAAGAAGGTGAAGAATACGCTTTTTTTCATAGGAGGTGAAATTACAAAAAAGTCCTGAGATTTTTAAGGTACATATTTCATCGCTTCGCGGAAAGCCAATCCTTTCAATTCCTCTTGTTGAACAACTGCCCTCACCCATTCCGGATTCCATTTTGACACTTCGCGCAGACTCCAACCAATTGCCTTTTGAATGAAAAATTCTTTGTTCCATTTTAAGGTCTGTATGTATCCTTGCTGCAAGCCCAGGTCTGTTTTTTCTTTAAATTTCAATTGATAGATTAAGCAAGTTCGATTGAGCCAAAACGATGGGTGAGCAATCCATTCTGCAATAATATCAGGCATTTCCTCAGGAAATTTCATGGCGTACTTTCCGACAATGTGGACAGCAATTCCATCAATGGTATCCCACCAACTTTGATTACTCAACACAAAGTAGATGTGCTCAATATCTGACTTTTCATAGGATTTGATATTCCACGTTAACATCCAATCCAAGGCCAATTGATGGTATTCTCGCTCTTCTTTTTGCCATAACTCACGGATTAAATCCCAGGATTCACTGCGCGTAAGAGAAGGTAAACTCGCTTTCCAAGCACGCATCACTTCTTTTCTTGGTCCACTCATCACTCCAAGAAAGGGAAATTTATTTTTCAAATAATTCTCCATTGCGGTAACGCGGGAAGAATCTCTCACAAGCTCCAGACGCTTGCTTAAATCATCGATGTATGCATTCATGAAAAAAAGAAAAAAGGCAAATCATAAGCCGGGTTCTGTATCCTTTGTTGAAGAATCAACGCAGTTATCTATCATTTATCTTGTTCCAAACTCACGCTTGGAATCCATCAACCTACCCTCCGAGATCGGACGAGCAGCCCTTTATGCATTGCTGCAATCCTCGGTTTATTTGGTCTTTCAGTTCGTAAGGTTTACCTTGCCTTTCACATCGCTGTCAAAGCGGTGAGCTCTTACCTCACCTTTTCACCTTTTCCCTTGCGCAAGCGCTCAGGTAGTTTTCCTTTCTGCGGCACTTTCTGTTCCCGAAAAATTCCTTTCTCGAGACCTTCCCGTTAGGAAGTACGACGCTCTATACTGCCCGGACTTTCCTCTTTAAAAAAGCGATAGACTGATTTGCCTGCTCAAAGGTATTAAAGTTTCGTCAGTTTACGAACGATTGTCCCTTTATTGGTGTGAAGGTGGCAGAAATAAACGCCAGGTTCCAATTGTTGAATGTCGATGTAGGCCTTTTGTACGCCGTTAAATAAACTTGTAGAAACCTTTGCTCCCATTTGGTTAAAGAAAACCACCTCATCGACAGCTAAATTCGATTCAAAGAAACACATATCTTCCACTGGGTTTGGATACAGCACTAATTCACTGCTTAGTTCCGTTAAACCGGCATCTAATCCAAGGTATTGTTCTTGGAATTCAATAGAACTGATGTTTTGGTTTCCATTCACATTCGTTGCAACGACTTTTAATAAAGATTCTTTTTTGCCATTTGTCCACCATTCGTATTCCGTGCGCGAAATTGGCGGAGTACCAATCCAACTTCCCGATCCAAAAAACGTTTGAAATATGGAATCAATTTCATTGATATCATGACGCACGCGCAATGCTGGAAAAG
>JBEDJV010000293.1:0-3267 GCA_041172545.1 Bacteroidota bacterium
CCAGGAACTGGAAAAACGTTTTCTACAATAGATGTGGTGGTTGATATCTTAGAACCAAACAACAATTATACACGGATTCAAAAGAAGGCTCAGTTCGACATGTTGGTTAATGAAAATCGAGCATTTTTCACCACTTTTCATCAATCGATGTCTTATGAGGAGTTTATTGAAGGAATCAAACCTAAAACGGTGAAAGACCAAGTTCAATATGAAATCACAAACGGGATTTTAAAAGACATATGCGACCTCTGCTTTGAGGATATTAAAGAAATGAAAGCACTCAGTATTTCTGAATCATTTGAATTAAGTTTCAAAGAAAAATTTCAACAGTTTGGTAAAGCCATTCAACATGGTATTATTGAATTGAAAACGAGAAGTGGTATTACCGTGCAAATTTCCAAGATTTCAAGTGCCGGTAATCTTCAATTAAACTCTGGTGAAGACACTCGAGATTATGTTATTTCTGTGAAACGTTTGGAGAAATTAGCGAATGCTTTTCCTAATCCTAGCGTCATCAAAAATATCCATGAAGAGATCCGTTCTGTCATTGGAGGTAGTAATTCAAGCCTATATTTCGCTGCATTGGAAGCATTTGTTTCATTCGAAAAGAAATTAACAGAAACAGTAAAGATGGATGGGAAGGAAATTCGTCTTTCTGAGATTCAATTAAGCGAGGATGAAATTTCAGCGCTCCCACCCTATTTTCTCATCATTGATGAAATCAACCGAGGTAATGTATCGGCCATTTTTGGTGAACTTATTACCTTGATTGAAGAAGACAAGCGCTTTGGAAGGGCAAATCAACTGTTTGTCAAATTACCTTATTCACGTGAGGAATTCATTCTGCCGCCGAATTTATACATCATCGGAACTATGAACACCGCAGACCGTTCTGTAGAGGCATTAGACACCGCATTAAGAAGACGCTTCTCTTTTGTCGAGATGCTGCCAGATGCGACTAAATTAAAAAATAAGACGATTGAAGGAATTGATTTGGCATTATTACTCAACACTCTCAATGAACGCATCGAAGTTTTGGTAGACCGAGACCACACGATTGGACATGCCTTTTTCATGAATGTCGAAACACTAAGTGATTTAAGAAGTGCTTTTGCCAATAAAATCATTCCATTACTTCAAGAGTATTTCTATGGAAATTACCGAAAAATGGAAATGGTTATTGGTTCCGCATTCTTCCATATTACCGAGGCCAATAAAGTAAAGTTCGCTGTTAAGTCCGATGATTTTGGATGCCGATGGAACAGTTTATCACATCAAGAACATTTCGGATACGGATGGAATGTCAGATGCTTCATTTATGGAGGCACTTACTCTTTTGATTCAAGGAGCATAATGCAAAAACCCATTGACGTTTTTGAGCATGGCCGTCTGTTAATTGGCGAGCAAGGTTTTGAAAAAAATCACTGGGATGCGTTTGTCAAATTGAATACGCTACATAACAACGAGTATTTTGACATTCTACACAACGGACTTAGGTTTAAACAATTTGTGGGCGTCATTCAAGTTGAAGGCTTACTCGTGAATATCCACCCGAAAGCCGATAAAAATGATTCCGATGAGAAATGGAAACCGGTCTTATTGGAAATGCTGAAAACATGTGGAAAATTAAAAGCACAGTCCACTGGACAAGCACAACTGAAGCGTCAACACATCAATTTGTTGGAAGTTTATTTTGAATACTACCTCAATGAATTAGAGCAACTCCTCCATCAAGGATTAGTAAAACGTTATCAAACCGAGAAGAGTAACGTCAAGGCCTTGAAAGGAAAACTTGATTTTGCAGGGAATATTCGTTACAATTTAATCCATCAAGAACGCTTTTACACCGCTCACCAAGTGTATGACCACAATCATCAATTGCATCAAGTGCTCTCTCATGCGCTGAATATTGTCGGACAATTTTCAAGAACTACTTTCCTCAATGACAAATGCAAACGCATTCAATTGGCTTTCCCCGAAGTAGATCATATCAAACCGAGTGTTCAACTATTGGAAGCCCTCCAAATTGACCGTAAAACGGCTGCCTACGAACAAGCACTGCAACTTGCCAAGTTAATCATCCTAAACTACTCACCAGACATCAACCAAGGAAAGCAAAAGATGATTTCCATATTGTTTGACATGAATGTCCTTTGGGAGGAATACATTCTGAAAATACTACGTAATTACGCAAACAAGCACCCAGATAAAAACTGGGAGATCACTGGTCAAGAATCAAAACGATTTTATGGTCATTACCGCACGATTAGACCTGATATTGTCCTTAGTCAAGAGAAAGAAACATTCGTCATTGACACCAAATGGAAACGTCCTGTAAATAACGCCGCCAGCATCGAAGACTTGCGCCAAATGTATGCTTACGCCCGCTTCTGGAAAACAAATAAAGTCATGCTCTTATACCCTGGAGAACATTTCGATGGCGGCTATCAATCCTATCCAAATAATTTTGATGACCACACGAACCATCACCGATGTAAAATTGGAATGGTGAATATTTTAGAGGAAGGTAAACTTTCGAAATCCTTGGCAGAGGATGTTTTGGGGATGGTGACGCTTTAGAATATAATTTGACGATAAATTCAAAAACCGAGCATCTTCAATCAAACAAGTTCATTGGTACTAAACGAACTTACAGAGGAGGTTCATTATCTTTTGCTAATTCAAGTTTCTCAATTCGAGACGTTATCGCAAAGGAAGTACGATCAAAATAGACACTCATCTCGCCAATTGATTTTTTCGAATTGAACATTTCAATTAATGTTTCATCGTCTTTAGTTGTCCATTTTCGATAGGCATTTTTATTTTGTTTCCTCGCCTTTTCAATTTTTTCGGAGTGTTCTTTTCGCAATAATTTTCGCTCAATTAAATTTTTTGAATTTGGGTCTGATTTCTTCAAAGGAAGTAATGGCTTTGGTTGACTATATTGATCTTTTCCGCAAAACGGACAAAATAGAAACTTAGAGTCAATTACTGATTTACAATTGTAACAATTCGGAATAGCGTCAATAATATCCTTAAAAGCGGGTTTATGCAATGTGAAATACGATAATGGGATTTCTTCCACAAAACTAGACTCATTGCCTAATTCAGTGATCAAATATAATTCATCCTTTGCCCTGGTCATTGCAACATAAAACAGTCTTCTTTCTTCTTCTAAAAGAACATCTCGTTGCAAATCCTTTACTACTTTAAAAATGGCATCATCCAACCAAATATCGGGAAAACCACCCGAACCTTCTGTTAAAC
>JBEDJV010000294.1:0-2580 GCA_041172545.1 Bacteroidota bacterium
CTTACCAATTGTATACGATGATCCCTGTGTGACGCCACCGAACGACATTTGTGTTGAGCGTGCGATTTACATTGACACCATCACCTTGCCATTTAACGTTGAGGGATATTATTTATCCTACCAACGTTGTTGTTGGACTGGAAACATTGACAATATTGTGGATCCCTCCAATAATGGAATTACTTTAACCACCTATATTCCCGGATCTTCGTTAATCAACGTTCCGAATCAAGGAGCTCGATTCATCAATTATCCACCTCTTGTACTTTGTTCTCAAAACACTTTAAACTTCGACCATTCAGCGTTTGATCCGGATGGGGACTCGCTTGTCTACGAGCTCATGGCGCCGTTGCTCGGTGGCAGTATCGCGAATGTTGTTCCGAATCCAGAAACAGCCGGACCTTATGCACCTGTGAACTGGAATCCAACCTACACAGAATTTGTGTATGTGGCGGGAGTTGCGGTAAAGGAATACAGAAATGGAATACTGATCAATACGAAAATACGAACCTTCGGTTACCGTGTGGTAGCATGTCAAGTTGAACTCCCTATTGAAGTGGATGTGACTGGTCCAACACAATTGATTGAAGATTGTGGCTTTGCAGGATTCATTGTCGGTCGAACGGACGCCACGGAAAACCTAATCGTTCAAGTGTTGTTAAGTGGAACTGCGACAAATGGAGAAGATTATCCATACATCGATGACACCTTGGTGATCCCGGCTGGTGTTCTTTCAGATACGATTGGAATTGCTGCCATTTTTGATGGACTCATCGAAGGAAATGAAACAGTATTCTTTAACGTGATTGTTCCGAATCCATGTGATGGAACTTTTGACACGACGTCTATTTCCTTAACGATCATCGATTATTTGCCATTGACAATCAACGCACTGGACTCCGTGAATGTTTGTGCCGATTTCGGCGAATGGACCAGCATGTGGTGTCAAGTTGGGGATGGTGTTCCACCTTATACGTACTACTGGCAACCAAGTAATTTCCCGAATAACGATACGGTAAATGTTAATCCAACAATCTTACAACCGAACTTGAACATCTTTACGGTAAATGCTCTGGATCAATGTGGAAAAACAATTTCTTCTCCGGATGTCCGTGTGTACAATCAATGTCCTTTAGTCGTGCCAAATGTATTAACGACGAACGACGATCAAAAGAATGACATCCTCATCATCCGCAACTGGGAAGATTACGATAAAGTTAGTTTGACTGTCTTCAACCGATGGGGAAATGTGGTTTATAGCAACGAGGACTACAAAAACGATTGGGACGGAAAAGACCAATCTGGAAATAAATTAGAAGATGGTGTGTATTTCTACACCGCTACACCGAAAAGCGATAAGTATGAATACGACGATGTTGATCGCACCTTATATACCTTGCATGGATTCATTCACATTGTGAATAATAAATAGGTGACATTAAATAATCAAAACATAAAAAAAGGGACTTGAATTTCAAGTCCCTTTTTCATTTACGAAAAATCGTATTATTTGATTTTGTATGTCAATCCTACATGTAATCCTGCTGAAGCAGCAGAAGATTTTTGGTATGTCGGATAAGCTGTCGTATTCGTTAAATCAACTCCTAATGCATCTACACCTGCAGCATCTGTAATTCCATATTGCAAACGGATACCTACGTTTAAGATCAGTGGAAAACTATCACCTAAACTGATATTCGATCCAAAACCAAGAACTGCGGTCGTATACGAATTATATTTTCCTGTTACATCGCCTGTTGCGGTCGTTAATGAGTTTGAATACGTTGCTGATTTCACACCATTCGTAGAAATCCCAACTTCCGCATATCCACCTGTTTGTCCACCAAGTCGAACTAAAATCGGAATGGAAAAAGTTTTCAAAGCAACGTTAGAAGTATACGCTGTTGAACCAAGTGTTCCTTGGTAACCTGTATTAAATGTCCCTGTAAGGAATTCCAAAGACACACCAATTTTACCAAAATTTGAATTTAACGCAAGTCCAAAATTAGATCCTGTAGACATTTTATAATCTTGGATCGCTCCTAGGTCAGAAATGTTGTTGTTGAACATCTCTGTTGCACTATAGGCACCTTTGAGTCCTGCATCGAATGAAAGAACTTGTGCTTTTGCCGACATGGTCATCGCGAATAGACCAACGCTTAGTAATACTTTTTTCATTGTTTGTTGTTTTAAAGTTTGCGTGGTTTACGGGAGGAATAGAATTAGGTTGCGAATTCGAATCTTAGAATTTTCGAGTATAGGAATCAGCACATATGGCAGGTTTAATGGGAGAAAACGTCCTAGATTTTGACAACGCCATTCTGGTTCACCGAAAAACTCGACGCCGAAAACAATCACGCCTGTAATGACGCTAATCATGGTCCCATACATCACCGCTGGAAGTTGGATCCAATTTTTCCCTTTGATAAAAGCATAAACAAGCACCAAATAGAATGGGCCATATACGAAAGCAGAAAGTCCTGTGACGAAACGCATCCACATGGGTGGATGTAAAAACAAAGGGTCACATCCAATAGCATAATCATAGTTAGCCTTCATGAGGACGTTGTCCTTATTAGC
>JBEDJV010000295.1:0-1892 GCA_041172545.1 Bacteroidota bacterium
GTCTCGGTATTTGCGATAAAATCGTACCAGGTCAATTGATGGGCGCTTTGCGTTTCGGACATTTGCCAACGGTGTTTCTTCCTGGTGGACCGATGCCAAGTGGAATTAGCAATGAAGAAAAAGGACGCATTCGTCAATTGTTTGCAGAAGGAAAAATTGGACGTGAAGAATTGTTAAAAGGAGAATCTGATTCCTACCATTCTCCCGGAACTTGTACGTTTTACGGCACGGCGAATAGCAATCAAATGCTGATGGAAATCATGGGGATGCAATTGCCTGGTTCCAGTTTTGTGAATCCCGGAACTGAGTTACGTGATTTATTAAACGAAGAAGCCGTTAAAATTGCCATTGAAAATACACGCATCGGTTTTGAACGATCCATTGCACATATCATCGACGAAAAAGTGATTGTCAACGGAATCATCGGATTATTAGCAACCGGTGGATCCACCAACCACACTATTCACTTAATTGCGATTGCTAGAGCAGCAGGAATCATCATTAATTGGGATGACATGTCTGATTTGTCGGATGTCGTTCCATTATTGACAAGAATGTATCCAAACGGAGCAGCAGATGTAAATCATTTCCATGCATCCGGAGGAATGGGATTTGTGATTCGCACTTTATTGGATCATGGCATTTTACATGAGGATGTTTATACGATACTTGGTAAAGGTCTGAACAAATACAAACAAGAACCAAGAATTGAAAACCATCAATTGATTTGGGTGGATGGAGCGAAAGAATCATTAAATGAATCGATTATTCGTTCTGTAGAAAGTCCATTCTCCAAAGATGGCGGAATTAAAATCTTAAAAGGAAACCTTGGTCGCTCAGTAATTAAAACTGCTGCGGTAGCAGATGACCAGCGCGTCATTGAAGCTCCTGCCATTGTTTTCCAAGAACAAAGTGACTTAATCAAAGCATTCAAAAACGGTGAATTGCAAAAAGACTTTATTGCTGTCCTTCCATTTCAAGGTCCAAAACACAACGGAATGCCGGAATTACACCAGTTAACACCTACCCTAACCATTCTTCAGAAAAAAGGATTTAAAGTGGCCTTGGTAACTGATGGACGCATGTCCGGAGCATCTGGAAAAGTTCCGGCCGCAATTCACTTAACTCCCGAGGCAAAAGATGGCGGAATGATTGCCAAAATTCGCACAGGAGACGTCATTCGTCTGGATTCGTATCATGGAGAACTGACTGTTCTTAATCAAACGGAAGTTGAAGCAAGAGAGGCCACCTACATTTCAAATGAGGATACGTTTGCATTTGGACGTGAATTGTTCGCTAACGTTCGTAAAATGGTTACGAAAAGTGAAGAAGGAGCTAGTTTCCTTTTTTAATTACGCCTCAGACTCTTCTTTTGTATAGATCGATGCGCTAATCGATAAAAACAAGGCTCCGACAACGATGAGTAAAGAAATCGATGATGGAATATGAATAAATGGAGATAGCAACATTTTCAATCCAATAAAGGACAGAATGAATGCGAGTCCATACTTCAGTTTCGAGAACATATGAATGGAATTCGCCAAAAGGAAATACATCGAACGAAGTCCTAGAATCGCAAAAATATTCGAGGTATAAAGAATAACCGGGTCATTTGGCGCGATGGCAAAAATCGCTGGAATGGAGTCGATAGCGAAAACCAAATCCGTTGTTTCAATCACCACAAGCACCAAAAACAACTTGGTAGCAAATCTCTTTTTATGCCAAGAAATAAAGAATTTATCACCATGATAGTGCTTTGAAATTGGGAAAACTTTTCGTGCCATTCGTGCACCAAAGCTCGTGGAATAATCCTCCTTATCGTCCTCATCCTCATTGGCAAACAAAGACTTTATTCCCGCATAAATCAAGAAAATTCCAAATAAGGTTAGAAT
>JBEDJV010000295.1:1910-3807 GCA_041172545.1 Bacteroidota bacterium
CCCTGCGTTTTCTGCCAAGCTACGATTCGCCTCTTGATCTAAGCTAAAATTCCAAGAACCGATGCTAAACTCTGGCAAGTACGTTAAGTTAATTAATCCGATTCCGGAAAAAATAAAGATGGCACGAAAAATAATCGCTCCAAGTATTCCCCAGAAAAGGACCTTGTGTTGGAGTTTTCCTTCCAATTTAAAGAAGCGGAAAACAAGGATAAAAACGAACATATTGTCCACTGACAAGGCTTCTTCGATCCAATATGCGGATTGATAATCAGCAAACTTAGCAAATCCTGACTGCCAATAAACCACTAGACTAAATAACATCGAAACAGAAACCCAAATAAGCGTCCATTTCAACGCTTCTTTATTTGTGATTACATGGCTTCGTTTGTTGACTACTCCCAAATCAAGCAACATCATAAATACAATGATGACAGCAAAAAGGATAATTAAAACAGGGTTGTTTGTCATTGAACAGCAAATTAATTGACCTGGACAAAAGTAGCAAAATGAAACGACACCTTAAAGATGAAAGCGATAATCCATTTGTTAATTTCGATTTGTGGGACAAAAAAAAGCCCCGACGTTTCTGTCGGGGCTTGGTTCCTTTGGAAAGAAGAATTATTTCTTTTTCAGCATGAATTCAACTGCTTCTGCAGCGTTTACGAATCCACCTGTGATACATGTTTCTGTCATCTCACCAGATTTCTTCGCACTTGGGATTTGAATTGTTTTAGTGTACTTCACTGAAGTATTCATTAACAACTCACGTACTTGTGGTGCAGTCAATTCTGGGAAATACCCACGAATCATTGCAGCAACACCCGCTGTAGCTGGACAAGCCATTGATGTTCCTGAAGCATCTTCGTATTTTGCATCTGGAACTGTTGAATAGATATCTACACCTGGCGCAAAGAAATCCACGGATTTTGCTCCGTAATTGGAGAAATCAGCCAAGATTGTTTTTCCTTTTTTGGATGAACTACTTGCTCCAACGTCGATCCAGTTGCTCGCCCATTTCCCATCATTCATGATGCGTGTTGGGTACGAATCTTCCACGTCTTTATTTTTCGCATCGTTTCCAGCAGCGTGAACCAATAAAACGTCTTTGCTTTCTGCATAACGAATTGCGGCGTCCACCGCTTCCTTGTTTGGTGTGTAATATTTACCAAAAGACATGTTAATTACGGTTGCTCCGTTGTCCACCGCATAGTAAATGGCATTCGCCACGTCTTTGTCGCGTTCGTCACCATTTGGTACCGCACGTACAACCATGATGCGAGCACAGTTTGCAATCCCATCAATTCCGATTCCATTTCCACGTGTTGCAGCAATGATACCAGAAACGTGTGTTCCGTGCATAGCATCTGGACCTTCATAACGGTTACATCCATAATATTTTTCCGTCAAATCATTTGGATGATCACCAACAATAATTGCACGAATACTATCTGCATTTACTGTTGCCATTCTCACCGTTCCTTCCATAGATTCTGTAGCGCCATGAATTTCCGTTTCTAAGCTAGCAGCAGGCATGATAAGTAAAAGTCCTTTTAAGCGATCTTGAATGCGTTTTTCTTGGTCATTTACCGGTACATAATCCGCGCTCGTTTTTTTGGAGAATTCACCATTGGATGCTTTTTTAACATTTTCAATGTAAGCATTAAATGCTTTCAAGGAAGCGACTTGCTGCTGGGTGTTTTTCAAGTCATCCTCATAACTTTTCTTCAATTTCAAATACGCTTCGTAACGCGTTTTATCCGCTGATGAGAAAGTAGACGCTGATTTTCCATTGAAATAAGCTGATTCATTTCGATACATACGAGACAACTCTAATGCTTCATCTTTGATATCCTCTGTCGCACCACCTAAAAATGACCAACCATGAACGTCATCAATG
>JBEDJV010000296.1:0-1831 GCA_041172545.1 Bacteroidota bacterium
GGACACTTATGTTCCTTGAAGGACCCCGAGGATTACAATCCGAATTGGAAGTATTGGAAACTCGAAGATTTACCGATTATTCCAGCGCAATTTGGCATCAAATTACGGGAAGACGACGGTGCGAAACGTCAATTCAAAGTGATTGAAACCTTGATGACGCAAGCAGAAGAAGTGATCAATTGCGGGGATGCCGGACAAGAGGGTGAACTCATTCAACGTTGGGTTTTACTCAAGGCAAAATGCAAAGTTCCCGTGAAACGTTTGTGGATTTCCTCCCTAACAGAAGAAGCGATCAAAGATGGATTCAATAAGTTGCGTGATGCCAGTGAATTTGACAATTTATTTGCCGCTGGGAATTCACGCGCTGTTGGCGATTGGGTACTCGGAATTAACGGGACACGACTTTATACGCGTAAATTTGGACGTGATAAAATGACCTTGTCCGTTGGACGCGTTCAAACACCGACATTAGCCATGATTGTTCAGCGTCAAAAGGAAATCAATGCCTTCAAAACGGATGAATATTGGGAACTCAAAACCATTTACCGTGAGACTGAATTTAGCTGTCAAATTGATCGATTAAAAACGAAAGACAAGGCAGACAAAGGATTGGCGTATTTAGTAGATAAACCTTTTGAAGTGACTTCTTTCGAACAGAAAGATGGAAAAGAAGGAAATCCTCGTTTATACGATTTAACCTCGTTGCAAGTGGACGGTAATCGTTACTATGCCTACAGTGCTGATGAAACCTTGACGAAAATTCAAAGTTTATACGAAAAGAAATTGGTAACCTATCCACGTGTGGATACGACGTATTTATCTGAGGATTTACATCCGAAGATTCCCAATATCATGAACGGACTGCGTGATTACAAACGCTTCACGGATGCGCTTCAAGGCAAACCAATTCCAAAGTCCAAGCAGATTTTTGACGACAAAAAAATCACCGATCACCATGCGATCATACCAACTGGTGTTGCTCCTTCAGGTATTACGCCAGATGAACAACGGGTGTACGATTTGATTTGTCGACGCTTTATTGCCGTTTTTTATCCTGAATGTAAAATATCCAATACAACCGTTCTTGGGAAAGTCGACGCACTTGAATTCAAAGCAACTGGAAAGCAAATCTTGGACAAAGGATGGCGCGTGATTTACGATGACCTCAAAGCAGAAAACAAAGAGTCTGGAACGAAGAAAAAAGAAGGCGAAAGCGAGGATAAAATCCTGCCGATTTTCGAAAAAGGCGAAAGTGGACCACACCAACCGTTGATTCACAAAGGAAAAACGAGTCCACCAAAATACTATACAGAAGCAACGCTTTTGCGCGCCATGGAATCCGCAGGTAAATTAGTGGAGAACGAGGAAATGCGCGAAATCATGAAGGAGAATGGCATTGGACGTCCATCGACCCGTGCGAACATCATCGAAACGCTCTTCAAACGAAAGTACATTGAAAAGAAAAAGAAAAACCTCGTAGCTACTGATACAGGAATGAACCTCATCGACACCATTAAGAGTGAATTGCTAAAAAGTCCAGAACTTACAGGGCAATGGGAACACAAACTGCGTCAGATTGAAAAAGGGACCTATGAGGCACAAACCTTCAAAGAAGAATTGTTTGTTATGGTACGAGAATTAACCGACGAGGTGATTTTTGGGCGATAAGCACAGGAAATGCTGTACACACAGGGCATGCCCTGTGTGTACAGCATGCCCGTGAAAATAATCGTAAATCATCATTCACGCAGGGCATGCCCAGCGTCTACGAATGATAATTTTCAACGTTTTTGGAAATATAATTCTCAATCCTTTCAAATTCCATGGACTA
>JBEDJV010000296.1:1884-3725 GCA_041172545.1 Bacteroidota bacterium
GCAGGGTTTATTTCACGTGATTTTTTAGATACTGCAGATTTAAATGACCCAACAATCGTTGAAATGGATTGCTTACCAATTTGCTGAAAACGGTTTTCCTTTAACAAAGGAACGTTGACTGATGAAAGAGATTTATCAATAACAATAATACCATGCATATGATCCGGCATGAAAACAAATTCAGCTAAACGAACATTTGGGAAATGCACCTCAATTTCTTCCCAACATACTTTTGCAATTTCACCAATTGCAGATAAATTCATTTGGCGATTTTTTGTGCAAATCGTAATGAAATATGCTCCATCCTTTCGGTAATCCCAATCAGGCCTACGAAATTGGCTTTTTCTAAATTTAGCGGACATGTTTTTTTACTTTAAGATAAGCAAAAAAGACAGGTATTTATAGAAATGAAAACGCTAAAATGATGATTACATCTTCATTGGCGCCTGAACACCCAACACCATTAAACTTTGCTGAATCGTGCGTCGCACACACTCACTCATGGCTAAACGCAGGTTTTTATTTGCTGCATTTTCCTCGGAAAGAATTTTTACGGCTTGATAAAAATGATTGTAATTTTTCACCAAATCATACACATAGTTTGCAACAATCGCTGGGGAAAGTCCACTTGCTGCCTCGTGAATTCTCCTCATGAATCAAATCCGCGGTTTGGATGTCAATCAAATCAATTGTTCCAGCGCGTTCCAACAAGGTTGAAATTCGGGCATGTGCATATTGAATGAACGGACCTGTATTTCCGGTCAGGTCAATCGATTCCTCTGGATTGAACATCATTCGTTTTTTCGGATCGACTTTCAATAAATAATATTTCAATCCACCCAAACCAATTTGTTCAAATAACTTCGTGCGATCTTCCTCATTCAAGGATTCAATGTGTCCACGTTCCTTCGTCATTTCCTTCGCTTGCTCAATGACTTCATCCATCAAATCATCCGCGTCGACAACGGTTCCTTCACGGGATTTCATTTTTCCAGTTGGAAGGTCGACCATTCCGTAGGATAAATGGAAGCAATTTTCCGCCCATGCGTATCCTAGTTTTTTCAAGATCAAGAACAGCACTTTAAAATGGTAGTCTTGTTCATTTCCAACGGTATATACCATACCATTCAAACTTGGAAAATCGTGAAAACGATCGATTGCTGTACCAATATCCTGGGTCATGTAAACAGCAGTTCCATCCGAACGAAGTACTAATTTCTCGTCTAATCCATCCTCCGTTAAATCTATCCAAACGGAACCATCTGGTTTTTGGAAAAAGACACCATCAGCGATTCCTTTGATCACTTGGTCTTTTCCTAACAAATAGGTTTCGGATTCAAAATACAATTTATCGAAGTCCACACCCATTTTTGCGTAGGTGCTTTCGAATCCATCGTATACCCATGAATTCATGGTTGTCCACAATAAATAAACTTGTGGATCACGCGCCTCCCATTTCACCAACATTTCTTTGGCTTCGAGGAGGATGCTTGTATTGTTTTTTGCTAATTCTTTGATTTTATCATCAATTCCTTGAATGGCTTTTTCATCCTTTCCGACTTTCGCCGCTTGAAAATTTAAAAATGCTGTTTGAACATCTTCCTCAACCGTGGAAAAATCTCCGTTTTCCCACTCAGCAATCAGTTCTTTGGCTTCCTTTTGCAAGTTCTTGTCAAATTCAACATAGTACTTTCCAACAAGTTTATCACCTTTTAACCCAGTGTTTTGAGGCGTCTCGCGTTCACCCTTCTCATTCAACGGCGAAAATTTCTCCCATGCCAACATGCTTTTACAAATGTGAATGCCTCGGTCATTGATGACTTGAGTTTTGATGACTTCAT
>JBEDJV010000297.1:0-2757 GCA_041172545.1 Bacteroidota bacterium
GAATAATCGACATCCTTTAAAAATGGAAGCAAGAAATCAGCGGGACGATCAGGAATCAACACATGTGCTTGTTTGCCCATGTTTTTAAAAAAGAAATACCATGAAACAACACTCCCAATGGCATCACCATCGGGAGATTTATGCGTTGTGATTAAAACCTGTTGGCTTTTCTCAATGTGTAAGCGAAGTGCATCTATCATGCAACAAAGTTAGTTGTTCTGCTGCATGTGTTCAGCTTCTTCCTTGTCTTCTTCAAATAATTTCGGTAAACCCTTCTTTCCTTGCAAGTTATCCATCAAATCTTCTAATTGAGAAATGGACAAGTTTTTCGCAATGATTTTCTTGTCTTTATCCAAAACGAAAATTCTCGGTGTCGAATACAAGTCATAGGTCGTTTGGAAATTCAAGGACTCCAATGTAGTCGGTTTCCCTTTCTCGCCAGCGTATACTGGAACCAATTTCTCCGGTGTTGCCTTCGCAATTTCATAAATACTATTCGTAACAGCTACATTAATGAAATTCATGTTGTTTTCACGAATGTACTTTTTCCATGATTCAAAATCTTTACCAATTCCTTTTCCAACTGCGTATACTTCGATGTTGCGGTTTTTAAATTTCTCATTGTAAAGCGTCACCAATTTCGGTGTTACTTTCTTACAATGTCCACATTCGGGATCCCAGAAATACAAGATGGTATACTCAGATTTGAGTGAATAGAAATCCAACCATTTCGTATCAGATGTATCGCGTAAAATCAGGTTATACGGCTTCGCACCAACTACTAAGTTCATTTTCCATTTCAAGTCTTTGCAAAGCTCTTCAAATTTATCCTCAGCCACCCATGTCGCTGGAGATTTTCCAGTAGATGGGTCCGTTGTACAGAAGTAGCGATTCAACATGTAAATGTAGACTTTGTCCATTCCCATGATTTGACTTTTTCCAAATGTAGAAGCGATCCACCCAACGCTGTATTCGTACATTTTTGATTTTGGATCAAGTGCATCACAAAATTTGAACGCGTATTTAATGATGGTATCCCAATGTTGGATCATCATGTTTTTTCCGAAATAGAATTCCAATTTATTGTGGAAAATGGGATTATTCACCAAGGCATCCGTTTCACCTTTTTCGTTTTTAGGTGATTCAGGAACAAGCACATCGATGGACATTTTCACGATTTTCCCTACAAGCATTTCTGGATGTGTGGCAACAATGTTTTTTTGGTATTCGTCCACTTCCTTATTCAATGCATCAATCGTTTCACTCAATGTTTTGTACTCGGCATCCGTATCCTTCAATTTTGAACGTTGTTCAACAAGTTTGTTGGCTTCACCTTTTTTCGAACTGATGTATTTCACGTAAGGAATAAAGATTTTGTTTTCCTCAGATTTTTTAATCACTAGATTTCCCATGTAATCGGGCCCCTTTGTCTCTAATTGAATTTCTTCATTGTTGTAAACGAACTCAAAATATTTTTGTCCTGGCAATAACAATCCAACAATTCCAGCCTTTTGTTTTTTACCATCAAATACAACTTCACCGTTTTTCATTTGTGCAGTATCGGCATAATTCAAGCGAGAACCGAAATACTTAATTAAAAACACAGTGGTATCCTTTTGTCCTTCCACTTTTAAGCGGATTTTTTGCGCATAAGTCATTGACGCACAAGCCAAAAACAAAAATGTCAGTATATTTTTCATAGGTTGATGTAAGTTTTATGTTACGAATATGCCTTTATTTTGGATAGTAGTGATTTTTTTAACATTTCTTTAACCAAAGAAATTTGCTATCACTCAACTTTGAAAGTCGAATCAATTTTCAGGCGTTAATTGCTCTGCAAGTTGTTCGAGAAGCGACACATCGGCGTAGGGATTCAATTCCACCAAATCAGGGTAACGCTTCAACCACGTTAATTGTCGTTTCGCGTAATTTCGAGTATGTTGTTTGATTTTTTCTACGGCCTCTTCAAAATTGAATTCATTGTCCCAATAACGAAAGAACTCCGAATACCCAACGGTGTTTAATGCTTTTAAATTTCGTTTCGGAAACAAGGATTTCGCTTCTTGAAACAAACCAGCTTCGATCATTAAGTCCACACGTTGATCAATCCGCGCATATAAATCAGCTCGTTCCCAAGAAATACTGACACGAACGATGTCATAATCATAGTGAACTTTTCCTTTCCTAGCTTCTGAGAACGGTTTTTGAGTGAGTTCGATGACTTCTAATGCACGAATAAGTCGAACTGGATTGAAGGTATCCACTTCTGAAAAATAAACTGGATCCAAACGGGCCAATTCGTTTTGAAGAAATTCAAGTCCCTCCATCTCATAAAGTCCAATCCATTTTTCTTGAACTTTCTTATCGTGTGGAATTTCATCCAAACCTAGTGTTAATGCATCGATGAACATTCCAGAACCACCGACAAGAACCACCGAATGATTTCTCGCCAACAAATCATCCATTATTGGCTTCGCTTCCTTTGCAAATTGACTAGCTGAAACTTCTTGCTGTATGGAATGTGAATCGACAAAATGATGTTTCACTTTCGCGAGTTCATTCGCACTGGGCTTCGCCGTCCCGATGGACATTTCCTGATAAAATTGACGCGAATCCGCCGAGATTATTTCCGTTTTTAATTTCAGTGCAAGTTGAATGGCTAGCGTGGTTTTCCCTGAAGCAGTCGGACCTTGAACAATGAATACATTACCTTTTACACGTGACATTTACTTCCAAGACGTATAAATAGCGAATACT
>JBEDJV010000298.1:0-3041 GCA_041172545.1 Bacteroidota bacterium
ATCTAGGCGTTCCTCTCCCCTTGCGCAATGCACCAACCGCCTTAATGAAACAATTGGGTTACGGCGAAAACTATTTGTACAGCCATGATTTTCCAGGGAATTTTGCCGAACAAGAATTTTTACCAAGTGAAATCACAGGAACCAATTTCTTTCAAGCAGGAAGCAGTTCTAAGGAACAAGAAATCGCACAAAGCATCGCGCAGTTGTGGAAAGATAAATACCAAAAATGATGTCCGCTCTACTTTACTATTGCGTCGTTTATCCCTTGTCCCTACTTCCTCTGTGGATCCTATACCGCTTCAGCGATGTATTATTCCTATTTTTCATGAGCATTCTCCCCTATCGGAAAAAGGTGGTTTTAGAGAATATTCAACGGTCTTTTCCTGAATTATCCGCGCGTGACCATGCGGTTTTGGTTCGTGGATTTTACCGACATTTCGCCGATTTACTCATCGAAAGCATCAAGAACTTAAGTATTTCAAAGGAAGAGCTACTTCACCGCATGAAAGTAAAAAATCCGGAGCTACTTCACGAATTAGAAAAAAATGGAAAATCAACTTTGTTTGTTTCTGGACATTTCAACAATTGGGAATGGTTCATCACGGCACAAGCTTTATTGGTTCCAAATGATTCGTATGGAATCGGAATGCCTTTGAGCAATGGATTTTGGGACAAAAAGCTCACGGAAAGACGCCAACGATTTGGTTTAACTGTTGTCAACGCGCAGAACTACAAAACGATGTTCGATCAATCAAAACCGGTTTCTGTATTGGTTCTAAGTGACCAAGCTCCAGCAGATTCTCGCAAAAGTTACTGGATGGAATTCCTTCAGCAGCCTACTCCTATCCTATTCGGCGTGGAACAAATGGCCAATGAATTTGATTTAAACGTCGTGTGTTTCCAACTAAAAAAAATCAAGCGAGGTTACTACGAAATTGAATTCAAATTACTCACAACTGAACCAAAAAACTTGTCCTATGGACAATTAACCGAACAACACGTTCACTTACTCGAGCAAAGTATTTTGGACCAACCCTGCCATTGGTTGTGGTCGCACAAGCGCTGGAAAAGGGAAATTCCTTCCGATTTACAAGCCTTGAAAGCAGAACAAAAGAAGAAGTTCGAAGATAAATTCCGCTAAACTGTTATGAAAATCTTGCTATCCCTTTCCTTGTTGTTTCTTTTCGAAGGATCGCCGAAAATTGAGGTATTGACGTATGGTCATCCCTCTATTCACGCACGAAGCATTCAAGATTTTTCAAAAAACGAACTACTGCTTGGTACGAATGAAGGAAGATTTCTTTTGGTTTCGAAGAAGTCAAAAAAACCGGTTTCGATGTACCTCCCTAAAACAAGCCACCTCATCAAGGAAATAAGGGACGTCGATAAAAACGAAGCCTATTTGTACGTCACATCTATTACGCAAGGACTGGCAAGGGAATGAAGATGCCATTCTTCCATTTACGCATCATGGTAAACCCGTATTCTTAGACGGCATCGATCTGCAAGATTCACTTGGATTTCTCATTGGTGATCCAGTGGACGGTGACTTCGCTTTATTTCGCACAATCGATTATGGTAAAACATGGGAAGCTTGTCCCGGAAAAGTGAAAAGCCAAAACAACGAAGCAGCCTATGCTTCAAGCGGAACAACGAACCACATCATTGACGGAAATTTTGTTTTTGTTAGTGGCGGAGAGAAAAGTCGTTTTATTTGGAGCAGCGATCTCGGTCAAACTTGGAAAAGCTATTCCATTCCATTTGAATTCTGCCCAACATGTGGCGCTTATTCCATGGGCTATAAAAACCGTCAGGAATTAGTGGTAGTTGGAGGTGATTACAAGCGTCCAAACGAAAAAAGGAAAACTTGTTTTTATTCCTATAATGGCGGAATCACTTGGGAAGAATCTCTTATTCCTCCGAATGGCTATCGTTCTTGCGTGCTTTATGCAAAAGGCGTGTATTACGCTTGTGGAACTACAGGAATTGACTACTCTACAAATGCGGGCATCACTTGGAATTCCATTTCTACGGAAAATGCCTTGTCCATGACGGCTGATAATCAACACCTATATGTTTCTTGTGTCGGCGGAAAAATTTTAAAATTGAAATTGCTGAAAAATAAGGACATAAAAAAAGGAGAACGTTAGTCCTCCTTTTTTATTTCTTTCAGATTACCTGATTATTTTGCTTGCAAGGTATCTTCCATTGCTTGAGAAACTGCTGATTTCTCCAAACGTAATTTCGTTCCTTCCGATTGAATCAAAACAGTTGAATCCGTAACTTCTAGAATTTTCCCGTGGATACCACCGATGGAAACGATTTTGTCTCCAGCCTTTAATCCTTCACGGAATTTTTTCAACTCCTTTTGTTTTTTCATTTGTGGTCTGATCATGAAAAAATAGAATACTAGGACCATTAGTCCAAGCATCAATATACTTTGCATTCCTTGTCCGCCTCCCATAATTTTTGTTTTTATTTATTAACGTATTTTACCTTTTATCTCCAAAATTGTCACATTTGGCTCTGTATTGGCCATCACTGTAATCATTTTTTGGATTTTTTTCGAACTCAAGTTATCTGTTTTCACTTGAGCAATAATTTCACTTGATTCTCCTGGTTGAATTGGATCTTCTGGCTCTTCAGCAACGGTGCAAGAACAAGAAGGAGTAACGTCGCCAATTACTAATGGGTAATCCCCTGTGTTTGTCACCTTGAATTTAGCGTTAATCACTTCACCTTTTACCACTGTACCGGCATCGAAAACGGTTTCGACTTCCATGGTTGTTTTCTGTCCAACTTGCAACGAATCATCTTCGCCACAAGAAAATAAAAATCCAATTCCGATAAATAAAACGATTTTTTTCATGTCTAAGGTTATTAATTAGTTAATTAAACCACGTCCAATTTTTACAATTTTCTTATCCTTCGTCAATTGCGTAATGGCTTTATCTAAGACACCATTGATAAACAAGTTACTTTTCGGTGTACTGTAAAACTTGGAAATCTCAATATACTCGTTCAAGGTAACTTTGGTCGGA
>JBEDJV010000299.1:0-1879 GCA_041172545.1 Bacteroidota bacterium
GTAGAGATGTGTGTCCCGCGCATAATTGGAATCGCACAGAACGAACACGGACGATCACATCCTTCCGCAATTTTAAAGTAAGCGTAGTGGTTCGGAGTGGTGAGTAAACGCTCACCTACTAATTCGTGTTTGTAATCCGCTTTTAACGTTTTCAGCAAACGAGGTAAGTCTCTTGTTCCGAAATAGGCGTCCACTTCGGGAATTTCTCGTTCCAAATCGTCTTTGTAGCGTTCGGACAAACATCCGGTCACGTATACTTTGTCCACCAATCCTTCTGCCTTTGCTTCTGCGTAGCGAATAATCGTATCGATAGACTCTTGTTTTGCGTTATCAATGAATCCACATGTGTTGATGATGACAATTTCTGCATCATCTTCCATTGACTCGTGTTCGACATCAAAACCTAACGTCACAACGTTTACTTTGTTCTTTTTTAGTGTTTTTGTTTTCATTGCGTGCACAAAAATAGGACACTTTAGCGAAATGGTATTATTTTTGACCCCTCGCAAACTAAAAAACACAAGAATATGCGTTATTTACTACCATTCATCCTTTTTTTTAGCGCTTGTGGCACTTTAAAAAAAACAAAAACCGAAAATATGATTGAATCTACAGCACCCAAAGCGTATCTTCGTCAGAACGAAACCATCGATATGGGAGCCGAATTATTTCAAATTCAATCAACGAATGTTATTGGAAATCGACTTTATGTCATTGTGAAAGCTCATCCGATTTTAAGTGTGGAAGATTTTGATTTGACCGGAAGTGGAAACATTTCTAAATCGATGCCACCCATACGAACGATTCGTTTGGAAGTGAAAAAAATACCCGTCAAAAAAGGAGATAATCCAGTAGCAATGATGGAACAAGACTTAGTATTTGATATTACTGACTTAGCCTATAAACAAGAATCTGGATCACAAATTTACCTTCAATTCGAAGGAGCGAAAGAACGCATTTTATACACCTACAAATAAACATGGAAGAAGAACGTATTGACAAAATTATCATGGAGCGCAAATTGGTTTCATCACGCGTGAGGGCGGAGGAACTCATTTCCAAATTTGGCGTTTTGGTCAATGGCAAACTGATTTCCAAGCCAGGCAAAAAAGTTCCTGTTGATGCTGAAATTCAATTGATTTCAGAAGAAATCCCTTGGGTTTCGAAGGGCGCATTGAAACTTGTGGCTGCATTAGATGAATGGAAATTCGATTGCACCGATAAATCGTTCATTGATCTTGGCGCAAGCACAGGCGGATTCACAGAAGTTCTGTTATCCAAAGGTGCAAAAAAGGTGTTTGGTGTGGACGTTGGATCGAAACAGTTACACGAACGCATCAAAGCAGATGAACGTGTTGTGAACTTAGAAAAGACACATGCGCGTGATTTAACAGAAAAACAAATCACCGAAGACGTAGACGGATTAGTGGTCGATGTTTCCTTTATCAGTTTGGAAAAAGTTATTCCATTTGTCATTCGTTTTTTGAAACCAAACGCGGATGTTGTATTGTTAATTAAGCCACAATTTGAACTAGGTAGAGCGTTTTTATCTAAAGGAGGAATTGTAAAAGACGTGCGTCAGTATCCAATCCTTCTCGAAAACATCAAGGAAATGTGCAGTAGAAATCAATTAGAATGGAAAGCGTACATAGACTCTCCCATTCTAGGTGGCGATGGAAATAAAGAATTTCTAGGGTATTTTAAACGAAAATAATTTTCTTTGCAGGAATATGACAATCGACGAATTATACAAAGCGTTCAACGACATTGAATTTCAAGCAACGCGTATTTTGAAAGCGAAGGACCTAGATAGAGAACATCTAAGTCGCTTCAATCAGCGAACCGAAGAAATACGTCAGCAACTGGTGAACATGCGTTT
>JBEDJV010000299.1:1887-3438 GCA_041172545.1 Bacteroidota bacterium
TTCATGAAACCATGAGCGATCTGAAGCAAATTGACGAGGAGTATTTACCGAAATTATCGTTTGGACGTAAAATCTTAAATATCCTTCTTTTCGGACAGCACAAAAAACGTTTTCAGTCCAAAGGACAAATCCGCTATTTCATGCATGAGGTAGCTGCGAGAAAACAACTATTTGCCTACGCGAAAGGTGAGTTAAACGTCGATTGATTATTTCACTATCATGTGAGAAACTGTTCCTTCATCGGAAACAAAGCGCACAACATAGGAACCTTTGGATAACTCGTCCAAATTGATAACCATGTTGGTTGGATTTCCATCTACACCAAAGCTTTTCACTATTTTTCCTTCTAAATTGAGAATTTCAATTTGCTTAAATCCGTGATCAACATTGGAAAATTGCACCTCAATATGATCTTCAAATGGATTCGGGGCGATGGAAACGAGTTGCTTATCCAGTTCGATTGTTCCAGCGTTTGGATCAGTCATGCTACACGCACATTTATTTTTAACCACATTCGTCTGAACAATTTTAGGCGCAAGATAAATTGCTTTCACCCAACATTTTTGTCCTGCTTGTGTACCGCTTGATACTGCTTACTTATTACAAAAAGCCGATACAATTACTTTATCTAACAGAATTAATCGAATAGGCAGCGTAGCGACAGAAGGATACAATTCTACGTTGATGGTTGTTCCAGATTTCACAAATATTCTTCCAACGGCTCGGCAGTCCAAACTAGCATTTGGCAAAGTGCCTCCCTGTTGTAGCGAAGAAGTATGACTGTCTCCTAAATCATCTGCCATCTCCCATTCTTGCGTGGTGTATTTTTCTGGACGGACATAATTCGTATCCACTCCTTGAGGTGCCCAAACGCAATACCCTCTTCGACCAAGGTTAGCCGTTCCATCACAAGGTGGAATACTGATATCGACTTTTCCTCCTCCATACACTATTCTTGTTGCTGTCCCATTCGCTCCGGAATAATCAATCAACACGGTTCCATCAGACCAACTTGTTTGTACACCAACTAAATTCTGCCAATTCGTCCACTGGTCATTCACTCCAATCAATGCTTTCGATTCTCTTTCAATGACCAATGCATCTGGAGCTTGCCAACGAACAAGGTAATTTCCTTGCTTGAAATGTAGATTCTGATGACACCAAATTAAATTTTCAATATCACTATCCAACGGTAAATTCGTCAATGAAGTAGGTTGATGTGAAAATCGGTTCCCGTTGTATCCAATGGAAAATAAATCCTCGAAAAATAGTTGTGGCGCTCCATCCAAGGACATAACGATGGCATGAGCGACCGAATTTCGACCGTCATTCGGTTCGATGTGAGGACTTAATTCAGAACCTGTATTCCATCCCGTATAATTTCCTTGACTATTTAATGTCGGTCTAAATGTGTCATGATTATTGACAAATGGCACTGTGCGTCCACGATTAAGTTGTTGTTGACCAGGAATAGTCGACAAATCAAAATTACCATTGCTACTCACCAGTGAGGCCAATGCAAATCGCAAATTAAAATCAAAGGTTCCAGCT
>JBEDJV010000299.1:3497-4554 GCA_041172545.1 Bacteroidota bacterium
GTACTGCATCACACCACGCATCGAGTTGTGCCGTACTACCAACCCACTCACCTACAGCGAACATATCTGCTCCGCCACTAGCGAAAAGCGCGTTGTATTGTAAATTCCATAGAAAATCCTCAGCTGCATAACTTGGAAAATGCTTCACCGCATCTAATCGAACACCATCCCAACCTACTTGTTTTTTGTACCAGATTAACCAATTACGCATGTTTCCGCGCATGTAATCGGCAGATTGACTGGGATTAAACGTAGCGTTACTAGATAATCCGTACGCATTGTTTTCATAAGAAGCATCGGGACCCCAAAAAGGAGAGTTAATGTCGTTGGAACAACAAACATTTGAATTATTCGGGTAAAAATTCTGCCAGTTTTTCGGGAATCTACCTTCGCGTGAAAGGTAATTCAAGGCCGTTTCAGCGCTTGCCGGAGTTTTGAAGCAGGAATACCTGAAGTTTTTGTATTTATTGGTCTGTCCATCATCCATTGCTGATGGATCTTGTCCACCCGCGCCATTAGAACTACCCGCATTTGAAACGTGATTTAAGACAATATCTTGAATGACATCGATTCCATTGGCGTGCATCACCGCAACCATTCGCAGTAATTCATCTTTATCGCCCATTCGTGTTTTCGTGGCGTTTTTCTGAAATTTGTCACCGAGGTCATAATGGTCAAAGGGAGAATATCCAACGCTATTTGTTCCATTGTTTTTAATCGTTGGCGGAATCCAAACAGCATCAACGCCGAGTTCCTTTAATCTTGGGGCTAATTCCGTTAAATAATTTGCCCAACCATTGGTATAATTGGAATTCCAATAATCCCACCAGAAGGATTGCAAAACCACTTGACGAGAAGTTGGATTCACTTGTCCAAACAACACATTCAGATTCGCAAAAATGAAAAGGATGAATACGAACAATTTAATTTTCATACCAAAATGTATTTATAGGATACCTACATACTCTTCTCCGGCCTTTATCGTAACCTCTTCATTCTTCACGGTGCAGGTAACTTGTTTATTACCAATATTTTTAATTTTCACATTCATTTTATC
>JBEDJV010000300.1:0-2612 GCA_041172545.1 Bacteroidota bacterium
ATATGTATTGATGTAAATAAATCTTCACGTACTACTCTTTCACTGATTACAATCGCATCCTCAAAGTTGTAACCTTTCCATGGCATGAACGCCACTTGTAAGTTACGACCCAATGCAACTTCACCATCTTTAGTCGCATAACCTTCCGTTAAGAAATCACCTTTTTTCACCTTTTGTCCTTTTTTAACAGCAGGACGCAAGTTGATACAAGTAGATTGGTTGGTTTTGATGAACTTAGTTAATTTATAAATAATTAAGTCCTCATTAAAGCTCACTAAACGATCCATTTCATTTCTGCTGTAACGAACATGAATTTCATTCGCATCCACAAATTCAATGACGCCATCGCCATCAGAATGTAATTGAATACGCGCATCACGTGCCGCCTTTCCTTCCAAACCTGTTCCAACAATAGGAACTTCTGGACGAATTAACGGTACCGCTTGACGTTGCATGTTTGATCCCATCAACGCACGGTTCGCATCATCATGCTCTAAGAAAGGAATTAAAGATGCACTCAAACCAACAATCTGATTTGGAGCCACATCCATAAACTCAACTTCTTCCTTATCTAATATTGGAAAATCACCAGTATCACGAGATACTACTTTGTCTGCAGCAAACTCACCCTTCTCAGTTAGGTTTGTATTAGACTGTGCGATTTTTTTATTTTCTTCTTCCTCTGCACTTAAGTAACTCAAGTTCTTCATGTTCACTTTACCATTTTCAACTTTACGGTAAGGTGTTTGAATGAAGCCCATGTCATTGATTTTTGCGTGTACACACAAAGTAGAAATCAAACCAATGTTTGGTCCTTCTGGAGTTTCAATAGTACATAAACGACCGTAGTGAGAATAGTGAACGTCACGAACCTCGAAACCTGCACGCTCACGACTTAAACCGCCGGGTCCTAATGCGGAGATACGACGCTTATGCGTGATCTCACTTAATGGATTTGTTTGGTCTAAGAATTGTGATAACTGTGAAGTACCGAAGAACGAATTAATAACAGAAGATAAAGTACGTGCATTGATCAAATCAACTGGAGTAAATACTTCATTGTCACGAACGTTCATACGCTCACGAATGGTACGCGCCATACGCGCTAAACCTACTCCGAACTGCGCATACAATTGCTCACCAACTGTACGAACACGACGATTGCTTAAATGATCAATATCGTCCACCTCTGCTTTACCATTGGTTAAACGAACTAAATATTTAACAATCTCGATAATATCGTTTTTAGTTAATACCTTTTTTTGGAAACCTAAATCGTGTCCTAATTTTTTATTGATTTTGTATCTCCCCACTTCTCCTAAATCATAACGCTTATCAGAGAAGAATAATTTATCAATAATACCACGTGCTGTTTCATTATCTGGGGCATCAGCTCCTCTTAATTGACGGTAAATATGTTGCACCGCTTCCAACTCAGAGTTTGAAGTATCCTTATTCAATGTGTTGTAGATGATTGCATAATCACCACCCACATCTTCTTTTTGAATGAAAACGCTTTTCGCGCCCATTTCAAAATTTCATTACGTTCGATACTTACTACCTCACCTGTATCTTCATCCACAAAATCTTCTACCCATGTTCTTAAAACACGCGCAGCTAATTTGCGACCAATTTGATTTGCTAAAGTTTTTTTATCTGCTTTAACTTCATCCGCCATTCCGAATAATTCCAAAATGTCCTTATCAGTTTCAAAACCAATAGAACGTAACAAAGTTGTTACAGGGAATTTTTTCTTACGGTCGATGTAAGCATACATGACGTTGTTGATATCAGTAGCAAATTCCATCCATGCTCCTTTGAAAGGAATGACACGAGCAGAATATATTTTAGTTCCATTCGGATGTGTTGATTGTCCAAAGAACACACCTGGTGAACGATGCAATTGAGAAACTACTACACGCTCAGCACCATTAATTACAAAGGTTCCGCGCGGTGTCATGTAAGGAATGTTTCCTAAGAATACATCCTGTACGATGGTTTGGAAATCAACGTGCTCCTCGTCATTACAACTTAAACGCAATTTTGCTTTTAAAGGCACAGCGTAAGTTAAACCACGTTCCATACACTCATCAATAGTGTAGCGTGGTGGATCGATAAAATAATCCAAAAATTCTAAAACGAAAATGTTACGCGTGTCAGTGATAGGAAAATTTTCCTTAAACACACGGAACAATCCTTCCACATTTCTGCGATCAGGTGTTGTTTCTAATTGAAAGAATTCTTTGAAAGATTCTAACTGAATGTCAAGTAAGTCTGGTGCTTCGGCAACGTGTTTGATTTTACCAAAGTTGACTCTGTTGTTCAAGTTTGTTGTAGACATACGGTATAAACCAGGTTTTATTGAAATATAATTTTTGGGGAGAATTATTCTCAAGTGTAAAATAGAAAATACTACAATTCGTTGCCGAACTGTAATAACACTATACTACACGCCCAAAATAAAGGATTGCAAAGTTAAGGAATGGCGGGGACTTTTAAAAACAAATTTTGTACCAAAAGCATTGATTTCGAGGATTTTTTGAGAAAAAATGCCAAAATAAGCAATTATGACATATTTTATTTTTTTATATTTGTATTTTATTGTTATATAA
>JBEDJV010000301.1:0-1514 GCA_041172545.1 Bacteroidota bacterium
ACGATCCAAAAATTGCGACTATACCTTGATTTCATGGCGCAAAAGTACGCTTTTATCTAGTTCGAACTTTTTTTCGAATGCTTTGTTTTAAGAATATGAAATTTACATGGATTTTTTCGCTTTTCTTTCTTGTGAATGCTTGTGCACAGTCAACCGAAAATCAAACGACATCAGATCAGAAGGAGATTGGCAAAAGCAACTGGAACGGAAGAGCTTTGCCTGAAAATGTTTGCGCTGTCATTCGAGATGGAGCAACCGAAGCGCCATTTACGGGAGAATTTTGGGATCACCATGAAAGAGGTACTTACACCTGCGTTAGATGTGGTGTAGCCTTGTTTTCAAGTACAACAAAATACGAGTCGGGTAGTGGATGGCCAAGTTTTTACGATGTCCTGACAAAAGGAAAAGTGAAGCAAGTGCGCGATTTGAGTGATGGCATGGATCGCATCGAGATTCGCTGTGCCAATTGTGACGCCCACCTCGGACACTTATTTGATGATGGTCCAGAGCCTACTGGAAAAAGGTATTGCTTGAATTCACTTGCGATGGACTTCGAACCGATTGCTTATATTTACACAAACAAAAAAGGAATGAAAAAAGCCACATTTGGTGCTGGATGCTTTTGGTGCATCGAAGCATGTTTTAAGGATGTAAAAGGAATTATATCCGTTGTTCCGGGTTACGCTGGAGGAAAAACCGTGAATACGACATACGAACAAGTGTGTACAGGTTCAACTGGACATGCGGAAGTAGCTCAGGTGGAATACGACCCGAAAGTCATTTCTTTTGAGGAGTTACTCGAGATATTTTGGTTTGTTCACGATCCAACCCAATTAAACCGTCAAGGAAACGATACAGGGACGCAATACCGTTCGGTGATCTTCTATCACGATTTGGAGCAAAAAGAATTGGCGCTTGCTTACAAGGAGAAATTGACCAAAGAAAAAGTTTGGGACAATCCAATAGTAACGGAAATTGTTGCGATTAATAATTATTCCGAAGCAGAAGATTATCACCACAACTACTTCGAAAACAATCCGCAGAACATGTATTGTCAAGCGGTTGTGCGTCCGAAAGTAGAAAAGTTCAGAAAAGTATTTAAGGAAAAGCTAAATCACTAGGATTGAGCTTACGCTTCCGGAGCTAAACGAAGAACGATTCCATGTATTTCTTCGTTGAGTTGAATTTGGCATCCCAATCGACTGTTGTTTTTAACAAAAAACGCTTGGTCTAACATATCTAACTCAGCATCACTTTGTTCGGGAAGCGCTGTTTCTGATTCCAAATAACATTGACAAGTGGCGCACATCGCCATTCCACCGCATTCCCCAAGAACAGGTAATTCATAGGCTTTGCATAATTCCATGATGTTCATGTTCATGTCTGTTGGTCCAACCAACTCATGTGCTTCACCTTCACGGTCGATAATGGTTACTGTAATCTCATTCATATCTTTTAATTGTAAATTCTAACTAAATTGCTTCCGTTGAATTGAACGGCGTATTGACGCAGTC
>JBEDJV010000301.1:1561-2682 GCA_041172545.1 Bacteroidota bacterium
GAAATCGGTGAGCCATCATAGAGCGAAAATGTGGCATCGTTGCATGTATCTTTTAATACTAAGAAGTTCTCGTTGTCTGGAAAAAGGGGAAGGAAGCAAGTTCCATCCGGATCCACCGGCGAATGACGATCGAAAGCAATAAATTCGTCGATTCCTCTTCTGTAAACGATGATTCCACGAGAACCACCTGCGACATATGTCCATCCGCCTACACCTTGCAATTGATTGTAACTCGGAAGTTGGATGTCAATCGTGATGTCAAACGGAACGTAAGGAATGGGATTCTGTGGTCCTTTGTCACATTTACTCGAGGACAAAAGAATCAAACAAGAAAGGAAAAGAAGTGCTCTCATATAACAAATATACTGAAAATCTCAGCTTACAATTCACTCATTTTGAGTTCCCAGTCAGCCATTAATGCAGCAAGTTTTTGTTTTGTGGCATCATATTCACTAAGAACATCTGTGTGCGTATTGTTTTCATCAAAAACCAAGGTGGCAATATGCGCTTCCATTTCCGCTATCTGTTTTTCTGATTCATCAATTTTGCGCTCAATTTGCTGAACTTCCTTTTCAACTTTGACGTTGCTTGGTTTCTTCTCAATAACAGGCTTCTCTGCTTTGACCATTTTTTCTTTGATGAGCTCAGTCACTTTCCCAGATGGAAGTTCCTTTTTTGTCATCTTATACTGTAAGTATTCATTCAAGGTAAAGTGATGAATCTTTAAGTTACGGTTTTCAATGTCCCAAATACGGTTGCACAATCCGTCCAAAAATTCGCGGTCATGCGATACAACAACGAACGTTCCTTCGTAGGATTGTAGCGCTCTTTTCAATACATCCTTGCTTTGAAGATCCAAGTGATTGGTTGGCTCATCTAGGATTAAGAAATTCGAAGGACTCAACAATAATACACATAGGGCAAGTCGCGTTCGTTCTCCCCCCGATAAAACACTCACTTTTTTCTCCACGACTTCTCCAGTGAAGAGGAAAGTTCCTAGAATAGAACGCAGGTCTTTTCGGATTTCTCCCACAGCGATGTCATCCACTGTTTCGTAAATCGTTTTTGTTGGATCTTATTTTTCCGCTTGATCCTGCGCGAAGTATGCAACATTGACATTG
>JBEDJV010000302.1:0-1013 GCA_041172545.1 Bacteroidota bacterium
TTTTTTGTTTTGGTGGTTCAACTCTCTTGGACACAAGACAGTATTTCCGTTCTGTTCATTGGCAATAGTTATTTGAGCGTAAATAATTTACCACAAATGGTGAAAGATTTAACCGAATCCTTGGGTGATCACATGCTTATGGACAGCAAAATGAATGGCGGATTCACCTTTCAGTCACATGCGTATGACGCAGCAACCTATGACAAGATTCATTCGAAACCATGGAACTTCGTTGTGCTTCAAGGACAAAGTCAGGAACCCAGTTTTCCTTACGATCAAGTCAATCAGCAAACCTTACCTTACGCGCAGCAAATTTCCGATAGCGTATATGCTTCAAACGGATGTTCACAAGTGAATTATTACATGACCTGGGGACGCCAAGTCGGAGATCCACAATGGGACTCCATCAACACCTTTGACAAAATGAATACCCGTTTGCGCAATGCCTATTTACGGATTGCCGATTCTACCAACGCTTCCGTTTCTCCCGTTGGTGTTGCATGGAAATACGTTCGTGACTTTTATCCTGCTATCAACTTATATGCTGGTGACGGCTCCCACCCTAGCCTGGAAGGATCCTACTTAGCAGCTTGCACCTTTTACAGTTCTTTGTTTCAAAAATCTTCGGTCGGCGCGAGTTACACGGCTGGATTAAATCCTCAAACGTGTGCAATCCTACAATTGGTGGCAAGTAGCATCGTTTTAGACAGCATTCCAACATGGAAATTGGTGCATCATGATTCACTTTTCCACGCTTCTTTTGTTGCAAGTATCAATCAATATGACGTGCTTTTCGCTGCTACTACAAGTTCACCTGGAAACCTCGTTTGGGACTTTGGAGACGGAAGTTCAGTTGGCTTCGGACAAAATCCAACACACACGTATGTTCCTGGAACATACACCGTAACGCTTTTCGCCAGTGGCGCATGTGGAATGGATACTGTTCAACAACAAATCACCGTGAATACGGTTTCTTTAGACGATATTACCACTCAAACTCCTTTTTTCTATCA
>JBEDJV010000302.1:1044-2826 GCA_041172545.1 Bacteroidota bacterium
GTCTGTCAAACCAAATTCTTTGAAGTTTTGAATATCGAGGTATTAAACCTAGCTGGACAACGAATTCCGTCTTTGCATCGAATCAACGCTGACGGCACCATTACCTTCGATCAGAATCCAGATGTATTTATCATTCGGGTTGAATTTGATCATTACCTACTCATTCAACGATTGCATTAATGGATTACATCACCGATCAAACATTTGAAGGATTGAGCTTTGCCGATATGAAAACAGCGGAATACGAAAATTGTGTTTTTCAATCGTGTCAATTGAACGGCGCTGACTTATCGAACTTTACCTTTGTAGATTGTGAATTCATCAGCTGCGACCTGAGTTCGATACGAAGTAAAAAAACTTCCTTACGAGATGTCTATTTCAGAGACTGCAAGTTGATGGGGATTCACTTTGAAGATTGCAATCCATACGGACTAAAATGCACATTTGAATCTTGTACCCTAGACTATTCCTTCTTTTACCAATGTCCAATGAAAGGATCACGTTTTTCTAATTCGCGTTTAATCGAAGTCGATTTCACGGAAGCAAGTTTAGAAGGTGTCACTTTTGATGGATGTCATTTAACTGGTTCGGTTTTCCTCATGAGCAATTTAGAAAAGTCGGATTTTTCTGGTGCACAAGGATACATCATTGACCCATCGAATAACCGAATGAAAGGAGCAAAATTTAGTCAAGATGGACTTGAGGGATTACTGACTTCGTTCGGAATCGAAATATCGTAAACCGAAAATCTGCAAGATTTAACCACTGAAGATTATCTATCCCCTCACCTTTTCTCCTTTTCTAAGTTGCTGCGTGAGATTAAAATTCAAACTGACATAGATATTTCTACCCGGACTAGGCATCGAAATATTTTTAAGTCGAGAAAGGTGATCAATGTAGCTGGTATTGAGAATATTTCTGCAGCCAAATTGTACATCAACAGGCGTTTTTCCTTTCCATTTTAGTTGTACGGAAGCATCGAGTAATTGATAAGCCGGACTTGCCGTTTCGTTATAGGCAATTCTATTTTGTCTATTCATAAACGTGTATTGTACAAGTACATCTTTCACTTGAAGCTTTTTACCAAAATTCAGGTTGTATCGAAGACTCATCAGGAGGCGTCCTGGTGGAATCAGTGAGATGCTACTGTCTGTTTTTGTTTGCACATTTAAATACGAATACGTTGCTTCCATATGCAAATCATGAGCGAAATGTGGATGGTAATGTAGTCCGATATCGCTTCCATAAAAAAGAACACTGTTCAACTGTTTGTAGGCAAACACTGGTAAATTTGATACAAAAGAATCCATCGGTTGTAGGTAAATAAATTGTTGAATGTTATTCAAAAATGGATTCACCACAATAACAAAGTGATCTTTTTTCAACTCAAGGCTAATGTCCAATTGACTCGCACGTTCTGGATTCAGTTGGACATCGCCAATTTCGTAACGCAAGGCACCGTGATGAAAGCCATCGGCTAACAATTCTGACGGATGAGGCGCACGGTACATTCGGACTTCCATACTTCTTTGAAATAGCTTGTTTCCCATTAAATTCTTCTAGTGTTTTCAGGTAGCGAAGGTCGTACCTAATCCCTGCTTGAATATTCCAACGATTCATCGAATACATCCACATAGAAAATAATCCGTTATCGAAAGAAAGTGAATTTGGCAATAAGCGCTCTGTGGCTGCGAGTCCATTTACGTTGTTTTGAAACATCCCTTGAACACCATTGATGACCAACATCTTGGATTCATCTGCTGGTGTACCGGCATCATCTTG
>JBEDJV010000303.1:0-2570 GCA_041172545.1 Bacteroidota bacterium
AAATATAAACAAATGTTGATAACTTAACATTTATAAAGCGGAATTTCTTTCTTCAATAACCCCTGTTTTTATATATTTGCTTGTTATACAATTTTACATTTTAGATTAAAAATATGAGTGAGGAAATTAACAAGAATAATTATTCTGCGGATATTATTCAGGCATTAGAAGGAATGGAGCATGTAAGAATGCGTCCGTCTATGTATATTGGAGATGTTGGAGTACGAGGATTGCATCATTTGGTTTATGAGGTGGTAGATAACTCCATCGATGAGGCTATGGGTGGTCATTGTGATACTATCAGCGTTGCAATCAATGAAGATGGGTCAATTTCTGTTGAAGACAATGGTCGTGGTATTCCAGTAGGAATTCATAAAAAAGAAGGTGTTTCGGCTTTAGAGGTGGTAATGACCAAAATTGGAGCTGGAGGTAAATTTGATAAAGATTCGTACAAAGTTTCTGGAGGTTTGCACGGTGTGGGTGTTTCTTGTGTGAACGCCTTGTCCTCTCACTTACGAGCTACGGTTCACAGTAGTGACGGAAAAATCTACGAGCAAGAATACGAAAGAGGAAAAGCATTATATCCAGTAAAACAAATTGGGGATACTACCAAAAGAGGAACGATCGTTACTTTTTATCCAGACCCAACTATTTTTACTCAAACTACGGAGTATTCATATGAGACTTTGTCGGCGCGTATGCGTGAATTGTCTTTCTTGAACAAGGGAATAAAAATCACTTTCACAGATAAAAGAGAATTAGATAAAGACGGCAACTTCGTTTCAGAAGTGTTTCATTCTACTGAAGGATTAAAAGAATACATTCGTTACTTAGATGGAAACCGTGAGCCAATTATTGCACACGTAATTTCTATGGATCACGAAAAAGGAGAAATTCCAGTTGAGGTGGCGCTAATTTATAATACCAGTTATTCTGAGAATATCTTTTCGTATGTGAACAATATTAATACACACGAAGGAGGAACGCATTTACAAGGTTTTAGAAGTGGTTTGACAAGAACGCTAAAGAAATATGCCGATGCTTCAGGGATGTTGGATAAATTAAAATTCGAAATTGCTGGAGATGATTTCCGTGAGGGATTGACCGCTATTATTTCGGTTAAAGTTTCAGAGCCGCAATTCGAAGGACAAACGAAAACTAAATTAGGGAATAGAGAAGTAGTTTCTCCTGTAAGTCAAGCTGTAGGAGAAATGCTAGAGAATTATTTGGAAGAAAATCCAAATGACGCTCGTATCATTATCCAAAAAGTAATTTTGGCTGCTCAAGCCCGTCACGCTGCTAAAAAAGCGCGTGAAATGGTGCAACGTAAAACCGTTATGGGAGGCGGTGGATTGCCAGGAAAATTATCCGATTGTTCGGAACAAGATCCAGAAAAATGTGAAGTATACCTATGCGAAGTATACCTTGTCGAGGGAGATTCGGCAGGTGGAACTGCAAAACAAGGTCGTGATCGAAATTTCCAAGCTATTTTGCCATTACGTGGTAAAATCTTGAACGTAGAAAAAGCGATGCATCACAAAGTTTTTGAAAGCGAAGAAATTCGAAATATTTTTACTGCATTAGGTGTTACAATCGGTACCGCGGAGGACAGCAAAGCGTTGAACATTGAAAAATTGCGTTACCATAAAGTAATTATTATGTGTGATGCCGATGTCGATGGAAGTCACATTGCTACCTTAATCTTGACCTTCTTCTTCCGTTTTATGAGAGAATTGATCGAAAGAGGACATGTGTATATTGCAGCGCCACCTTTGTATTTAGTTAAAAAAGGAAATAAAAAAGAATATGCTTGGACAGAAGATCAACGAGATTTAGCTAACGAAAGAATGGGCGGTAGCGCTGCTATTCAACGTTACAAAGGTCTTGGGGAGATGAACGCGGAACAATTGTGGGAAACTACCATGGATCCAAGTTTCAGAACCTTGCGTCAAGTTACAATCGATAATATGGTTGAAGCCGATAGAGTTTTCTCTATGTTGATGGGGGATGAAGTACCACCAAGAAGAGAATTCATCGAGAAAAATGCGGTTTATGCTAATATTGATGCGTAACCTAGAGCTTCAATCGGATTTTAGAAAATAAAATAATTTTTAAAATATAACAACATGAAAGTTACAATTGTAGGAGCAGGAAATGTGGGAGCAACCTGTGCTGATGTGATTTCGTATAGAGGAATTGCAAGCGAAGTAGTTTTATTGGATATTAAAGAAGGTTTTGCCGAAGGTAAAGCGATGGATATTATGCAGTGTGCTACCAATACTGGTTTTAATACGAAAGTAATTGGGGTGACCAATGATTACTCTAAAACAGCCAATAGCGATGTGGTAGTTATTACCTCTGGAATTCCAAGAAAACCAGGAATGACTCGCGAAGAATTGATTGGTATTAACGCAGGTATTGTGAAAACAGTTGCCGAAAATGTGTTGGCTCATTCACCTAATACAATTGTAGTAGTTGTTTCTAATCCTATGGATACCATGACCTATTTGGCATTAAAATCTACAGGTTTACCAAAAAACAGAATTATTGGAATGGGAGGTGCTTTAGAT
>JBEDJV010000304.1:0-2565 GCA_041172545.1 Bacteroidota bacterium
ACTCTGTATTTTCTTGGTTGATTGGAAGACGTATGGCGCGCATCAATGACTACCGCCAAAATCCCATTTCGAATCAACTCAATACATTCAACTTTCTATTAGCAAATGGGAAGAAAACTGTTTACGGCCAAAAAATTGGACTTTCAGAAGTCGATGGAATGGACACCTTTCAACGCAACATTCCATTAAGCGATTACGGCACGCTAAAATCCTACATTGAAGCATCCATTCGTGGTGAAGAATCCCAATTGTGGCCGGGGAAAACAAGTTGGTTTGCCAAATCCTCTGGTACGACGGCAGATCGGATTAAAATCTTGCCCATCACACAAGATTCGCTTTTACACAATCATTATGCGAACGGAAAGGACTTGCTTGCTCAATATTACGCCAATCATTCAAAGCGCAAGCTATACAATGCCAAACATTTGATCATTGGTGGAAGTGGGAAAATTGAGCAATCTGAAGAAGGAGTTTTTATTGGTGACTTATCCGCCATTATCATCAATCATTTGCCTACTTGGACCGAATTACGACGCACACCGAAAAAGGACATTGCGCTCCTCGAAAACTGGGAGGAGAAATTAGAGCGAATGGCGGAATCCGTATTAAATGAAAACATTTGCATCATTGCTGGGATTCCAAGTTGGACACTATTATTATTGAAAAAAGTTCTCGAGAAATCCGGGAAGAAGTCCATCGTTGAAGTTTGGCCAAATCTAGAACTGTACATTCACGGCGGAATGTCCTTCCAACCTTACCAGGCGGCGTTTCACGAAATTCTTCAAATTCCAACCATGAATTATGTGGAATCGTACAATTCATCCGAAGGATATTTTGGACTACAGGATCAAATAACATCAAAAGAACTATTACTCTTGACCAATTCACAGGTTTTCTATGAATTTATTCCCATGAAGGAATTCGATGGACTCGATTCGAAAACAGTTGTCACCTTGGAACAAGTCGAAATCGACAAAGAATATGCATTAGTCATTACTACTTCATCCGGATTATGGCGCTATATCATCGGTGACACGGTGCGGTTTAGTCAACTTCATCCGTTTCGTTTTGTCGTAAGTGGAAGAACCAGTCATTACATCAACGCGTTTGGAGAAAAACTCATCATTGAACATGCGGAAAAGGCCATTAGTACTGCAGCACATCGAACGAATGCACAAATCAGTGACTATACTGCAGCTCCTTATTTTAATGAGGAAAAGGTCGTTGGCGGACATCACTGGTTGATTGAATTCAGGGAAGAACCAAATGATGAATCCTTGTTTCTTGCAGAATTAGACCACTTGTTAAAAGTTGAAAATGCAGACTATGAAGCAAAACGAGACAACATTAACATTGGCTACCCGAAGATGACGAAAGTACCAAGTGGAACCTTTCATCTTTGGCTGAAGTCTAAAGGGAAATTAGGCGGACAACACAAGGTACCTCGCTTGATGAATGACGACCATTTATTGAATGAAATTTTAACTCTAACCCGATGAAATTCCGTTTATTCTTCGTGTTTTCTTTCGTTTGCTCATTTGTGTTCACACAGCAATTGACACTCGTAGAAACCTTTGTTTCCCCTACTCCGATTGACACCTGGACCATTGATGGACAAAACAACTTGTTAGTCGTTTCGGAAAATAACATTCAAAAGAAAGCGATCAATGGCGAACGAAGATTCAATCAAACGTTCAAGTCACTCGGGAACATTCATTCCATTTTGCCTATTAACGCAATGAAAATCGTCTTGTTTTCGGATGTGCAACAATCCATTGCCATTGTCGATAACACGCTTTCCCAACAAGGAGACATCATCGATTTAAGTGAATTGGGATTCTCGAACGTTGTTTTCGTTTGTGCATCGAATCGTCCGAATTTAATTTGGGTTTTTGACCAATTTCGATCCTCCTTAAATTTAGTCGATTTTCAAAAATTCCAAATCCTTCAGTCTATTCAGAATGTAGAAACCACCGGGAATTCGATTCTTGAAATGAAAGAATACCACGACCGCCTCTATGTACTTTTCTCGGATGGAAAGATGAATCGTTATGATTTTCTTTTAAACTTCAGTGGATCATACGACCTCGAAAATTGCCAACAATTCGGTTTTTGGAACCAACAAATTGTCTATTTGGACGCAAATTCATCAACCCTTCACTTCATTCCTGTCGAAATGTGGACGAGCCAAAGAAATCCAGATTTGCAGATTGAAAGTCCAATTAGCTCCTTTATCCTTCAAGGTGAACTCCTCGGGATTCAAAACGGCTCAATTATTTCACTTTTCACAATCAAATAGTAGGCCTTCCCCTTTTTTTCTTCCTCGAAATTATCGTAATTTAGCCTTTCTAAAATACAGAATATGCACGTTGCAATCGCAGGAAACATCGGATCGGGTAAAACCACATTAACAAACTTATTGTCAAAACATTATGGTTGGGAAACTCATTACGAGGATGTTGACCAAAATCCATATTTGAATGATTTCTATGACGACATGCAACGTTGGTCATTTAACCTTCAGATATATTACCTGAATAGTCGTTTCACTCAGATTCAAGAAAT
>JBEDJV010000305.1:0-2709 GCA_041172545.1 Bacteroidota bacterium
GAAAGACGACCACGTTCCGTCCAGTGAAAAAAGCCAATGTTTTGTGCTGTGCGACAGTGAAAAGATCATTTGTTGCATTGGACACCGCATAGACCGTAGAAGCATTGCGCAGAACGAATCGAAGCTGATTATTCGTATCGAAATTCAACAATAATCGGTAATTTTAAAACATGATTCCACTTCCGAAAGATTTTGTCACCCGCATCGAAGCTGGTCCTTTAGGCCAAACACCACTTATTCAGTCGCTGGACTCCGACTCACCGATTTCGATACGCTTGAATCCCAGAAAGAAAGCTACGCAGTTTGAGAACGAAGAAGTCGTTTCGTGGTGTTCAGATGGACGCTATTTAACAGCGCGACCGTCCTTTACCTTGGACCCACTTTTTCACGCTGGAACGTATTATCCACAGGAAGCAGGATCGATGTACATCGATGCAATTGTTCGCAGCATTGAACTTCCTGAAAATCCCATATTACTAGACTTGTGTGCTGCTCCAGGCGGAAAAAGCACCTTGTTAGCGAGTTTTTTAGACAACCGAGGCATGTTGATTTCCAATGAAATCATTCGATCTCGCGCCTACATTCTAGCACTCGAACACGTTTGTGAGTAACAATGCGCCGGCTGATTTTGAAAAGCTTCACTCCTACTTCGATTTTATTTTGGTGGATGCGCCTTGTTCCGGAGAAGGAATGTTTCGCAAGGATCCAAATGCGCGCTTGGAATGGAGCACGGAAAGTGCGGCACATTGTGCGGTTCGTCAAGCAGACATTCTCGCATCCGTTTGGCCAAGTTTAAAAGAAGACGGCTACCTACTCTACTCGACCTGCACGTTTAATCCGGCAGAAAATGAGGAGTGCATTGCTGCGTTTCTCGAAGAACACGAAGCGGAAATTGTTCCCATCCCTTTTTTCGAAGGATTAATACCTGACGTGAATAAATTCGGATATCATTTTATTCCCGGGATTGCCAAAAGTGAAGGGTTTTACGCTGTTTTGCTTCAAAAAAAGGAGTTTTCTGGTCCAAACAAGCGAAAATCGGGAAGAATCCCAAAGGTGAGTTCAAGCGAGATTCCATTAAAAATCAACGCGGATTTCCCCCATGTGTATTTTAAAAACGAAGAAACCATTTTTGCATCTAGTGCATTTTGTGTCCAGCATTACGATGAAATTAGCAATGTGCTACATTGGATGAAACGCGGAACGCTTATTGCCATTGAACAGCGCAAAGGCTGGCAGTTGGAAATTGAATTGGCCTTGAATTTCTCCTTGCATCCAGACATACCAACCATTGAATTAAGTCGTCAAGAGGCGCTTCAATATTTACACGGTGATACGTTTTACTTAGAAGGAAAGCAAGGATACACCTTACTTTCATACAATGGACAACAAATTGGCATCATCAAGCATTTGGGGAATCGATTTAACAATTCCCATCCCAAAGAGTGGCGTATTCGAATGAACATCCCAAGAAATTAAGTCATGAGAGAAGAAATTGCACACAAACAACTGATCGATTACATCACGGATAAAATCAGTATTACACCTGAACATGAGGACTTAATTAAAAGCCGTTTTCATTTGCAAAAGCTGAAGAAAAAAGAATTTTTCTTACGGGAAGGCGATGAATGTTACACGCAGGGATTTATTGTAGAAGGAACCTTTCGCGTTTTTTTCATCGATCAAAAAGCTTCCGAACATGTTTTGTATTTTGGATTCAAAGATTGGTGGGTAGGAGACATTGCCTCTTTCCACAGTCAAGAAAAGACAAACATGAACATCCAAGCGATGGAAGACAGTTCAATTCTTTCCTTTACTAAGGATGATTTGGAATGGCTTTTCATTCAAGTTCCACCACTAGAGCGACTTTTCAGAATTATGGCTCAACGATCATGGCTCAACGTACCTTGGCGGTCCTTCAAAAGCGATTTCTCCTAACAATTTCAGCAAGTGCGGAACAGCGATTCTTAGAATTGATTCAACGGCATCCCGGCATCGAACAATTGGTTCCACAGCATCAAATCGCTTCGTATTTGGGGATTTTACCGGAGTCCTTGAGTCGGATGAAGAAGTTGTTGTATAAGAAATAGAGAAAGGGAGCGAGAAGAAGAGCGGAGAGAAACAGACAAATTATAGGTTAAACTAAACGAACAACACATGCCATTTACCTTTTCACACCCAGCGATTGTTTTACCGTTGACCTTTTTGCCAAGACATTGGTTTTCATTGACTGGACTTATCATTGGTAGTTTGACACCTGACTTTGAATATTTCATGCGCATGCGTATTGAAAGCAATTACAGCCATACACTCGGTGGGATTTTTTGGTTCGACATTCCTTTAGGAATCATCTTAGCCTATATTTTTCACCACATTGTTCGCGACCGTTTGTTCGACAAATTGCCCACCGTTTTAAGATCAAGACTTTCTAGATTTCAGCACTTCGATTGGCATTCTTATTTCAAAACAAATTGGCTTGTCGTCCTCATTTCCGTTTTCATTGGCGCAGTTTCACACCTCTTTTGGGACAGCTTTACGCACGATCACGGCTATTTTGTTCAGAATATTCCAGCTTTGACAAACACCATGAACATTTTAGGATTTCAAGTTCTGGTTTTGAGTCAAGGGATTTGGCGCAACATTATGATTTTGTTGACCTAAATTACCATGTCCAAACTCACCTCGGGCATCTATCCAGCGCCCAACTAAATT
>JBEDJV010000306.1:0-2524 GCA_041172545.1 Bacteroidota bacterium
ATATTTTTCCGAAAAGGTTTTGATTTGCTTATGCCAAATACTCGAACTACCTCCGGCACCATGGATGAAGACCACCCACTCTTTACTATTGGCATTTACGAGTTTTTTAGAATATAGCATGAGCAAATATAGGAAAAAACAAGCGCGTCCTATTCAGCTGAGGAATAAAATCATGAATAGAATTTGGATCAGCTTAAGCGATTAAGACAAATGAACACTCCCTCTATGAAACTTTACACGTTTAGGAAATTGACAATGGCTCCAGTTGAGCGACTATTTCATCAAGACAACGTGTATGAAAAACTTCTTACTCCTTTTCACCTTCCTTTCAAATGGTGTTTTCTGTTTCGGACAACCTACGCAAAGCACCTTGGATTTTAATCAGGCTACTGCAAGCATTCTCGATGAGGGTGTTTTTTTCAGCAAGCCGAACTCCACTTATATTGAACCTGGTTATGAAATACCAAAAGGCAGTGGGATAAATGCTATATTTTCAGCGGGATTTTGGATGGCTGGTTTAGACCAATGGGGACAATTATTTTTATCGGCACAACGTTATGCCCAAACGAATCAAAACGATTTCTATAGTGGTCCATATTCGACTTATCATACCTACATGGATCCTAGTTACGTCGCTAAATATTCAGAAGCAATTTGGACGGTGACAAAAGCTGAAATCGAATTTCACGCACAACATTTTCAAGATCCAGGATACGTCATCCCATCCTCCATTCAAAATTGGCCAGGAAATGGTGATGTCATGTTAGGGGTTGCTCCACAACTGGCTCCATTTATTGATTACAATGGAAACTTGATGTACGAACCTCAATTAGGAGAGTTCCCAGATATTCGCGGCGACAAGGCATGTTACGTCATTTACAACGATGACCGACCGCATCTAAACTCAAATGGAAATTCGATGCGCATTGAAGTTCATGCTATGATTTATCAATTCGCCTCAAACGATTTTTTAAATGAGACCACCTTTATGAATATGCGTGTTTTCAATCGAGGCGCACTATCCTTTTCCAATTTTAAACTTGGTTTTTACATGGATGCTGACATCGGTGGATATAACGATGATTTTATCGGCTGCGACTCGACTCTTAACCTAATGTACACGTACAACTATGACAATTTTGATACGGATTACGGATTAAACCCACCTGCTTTAGGTGCCATAAGCTTGAGTCATAACATGGAGAACATGTCCTATTACACAAGCACTTCCGCTTATCCATACAATGATCCCGGTCCAGCTCTTGAATATTGGAATTTTTTAAATGGAATGTGGGCAAATGGCGCTGGCTTTTATTATGGGAATCCGTATACAAATCAAGGTTGGTCAGAAGTAAGTGCACAGAATCCACCTGGAGATCGTCGTGGCGTGATGACGCTGGAAGATGTTCAATTGAATTCTAACACTCAAACGTGTTATGACATGGCAATCATTTACAATCGACACGGCAATCATTTAGAAAACGTTCAAGGCCTACTCGAAGTTGCGGATTCCATTCAGCAATTCTACAACCTCCAAGTGAACTATTACAATTGCGTTCAAGTGACTGCAGATCAAGATGAAATTTCACCAACTGAAACGAAAACGATTATCGCCTATTATGATTTACTCGGACGTTTATGTATTCCTGAAAAAGGGAAGTTATTCCTAATAAAATATAGTGATGGTAGCATTGAAAAACATCTAATTGTAGATTAACCTGATTTTTTCAACGCAAAAAGGGCTGCCATTGGCAGCCCTTTTACATTCAAACAAGTTTGAACTTATTTGTCTTTTACTTCTTCGAAATCAACATCAGTCACCTCATCATTTGGGTTACCTGCTGATTGATCTGCACCTGCATCACCAGCGTTTCCACCGTCTGCATTTGCCGCGTTGTACATATCTTGAGAAGCTGCTTGGAATACATTGTTCAATTTTTCCATTGCCGGCTCAAGGTTTTGAATGTTACGTGCATCGAATTCAGCTTTCAACTCAGTTAAGGCATCTTCGATTCCTTGTTTTTTGTCCGCTGGAATTTTGTCTCCGTATTCCTTCATTTGACGCTCCGTTTGGAAAATCAAAGAATCTGCTTTATTGATCGTTTCAACTTCCTCACGTTTTTTGTTATCAGATTCAGCATTTGCTTCTGCTTCCGCTTTCATACGTTGGATTTCCTCGTCAGACAATCCAGAAGACGCTTCGATTTTAATCGATTGTTGTTTTCCTGTCCCTTTGTCTTTCGCTGAAATATTCATGATTCCGTTCGCATCGATGTCGAATGTCACCTCAATTTGAGGAACACCTCTTTGCGCAGGTGGAATGTCTGTCAATTGGAAACGACCTAAGGTTTTGTTGTCAGCTGCCATTGGACGCTCACCTTGTAACACGTGAATGTCTACGGATGGTTGATTATCTGATGCTGTAGAGAAAACCTCCGATTTTTTTGTAGGAATCGTTGTGTTTGCTTCGATTAATTTCGTCAATACACCACCCATCGTTTCGATACCAAGAGATAACGGAATG
>JBEDJV010000307.1:0-954 GCA_041172545.1 Bacteroidota bacterium
GCACGTAAGATTTGGTACGATGCAATTGTTGGCAGATTGAACGATGAAGGACGCGGGAAGTTTCTTGGTTCATTCAAAGGTGATGACCGCATTTTGACCTTGTATCGCAATGGCGAATATCGTTTGAGTTCCTTCGATTTAGCGACGCACTTCGATGAGGACATGGTGCACATTGAAAAATGGATCCAAGACCGACCAATCTCAACCGTATATTTTGATGCAGAGAAAGAATTGCATTACGTGAAACGCTTCATTTGTGAAGTCCTTTCAGATAAACGTGTTTCGTTCATCAGTGAGTCCACAGGTTCCTACATGGACATTGTTTCGACAGCTTATCGTCCAGAAGCGAAAATTGTTTACAACAAATTACTGAAGGAAACGAAGAACCTTCCGGACAACGTTGTGAACCTCGCAGATTTGATTGATATCAAAGGAATGAAAGCACAAGGGAATCAAATGACGAAACTTAAGGTGAAAGAAATTGTGTTGACTCATCCAATCGATGAAAGTCCAGAACCTTGGCCAGATCAAAAACCGGCAGAGTCCAATAACGACGAGGAGGTAGAAATCCTTGAAGAAGACGAAGCGGGTCCAATTCCAAGCATGGAATGGGATTTAACCAAGAAAGAAGAGGAAGATAACGAGGATCAGATTAAATTATTTTAGATTCATTCCATATTGCCATCGAAAGTTTCGGTGGCTTTTTTTTAGCCATTATTTTCGCTAAATTTGTTAGATAAAATCAACAAACATGAATGCATTAAGAGAAGACAAAATCAACTACGCCAACATTGGATTAATGCTGTTTACTGCAATACTTGCCTACTTTTTTCCATTTGAAACATTCTTATTGGCATACGCTTATTTAGGACCCTTGCATTACCTGACAGAAATCAGTTGGTTACACGATCGCAATTACTTCTCGAAGGGAAAATATGATTTTGTGGTATTGCT
>JBEDJV010000307.1:1001-2887 GCA_041172545.1 Bacteroidota bacterium
CGACTACTTTGTCAAAATGAATTTGTTTGATAAGCTCTTGGTTTTCGCCTTGTTTAGTGCCATTCTTTTCGCCTTGGTAAAAAACCTGTTCGTGAAAATCATCGCTATTTTGTTCTTGTTTGTTTTCGTTTCCGGATGGTTAAGTCCAGATAATGCTACTTCTAACGCTGAAAGCACGACTATTTTTGCCTTGACTTCACTGGTACCTACCTTGATTCATGTGTATTTGTTTACTGGACTTTTTATGTTATTTGGATCCTTGAAAACACGCAGTGTTTCTGGAATGTGGCAGATGGTTGGGTTTGTTGTGGTTCCATTGTTATTGGTTTTCGCATTGCCGGTTGATCCACAAGCAAAAGTTTCTGAATTTGGTAAAAACGCACACTATGCCAAAGGAGATGGTTTCTACGCAACGAATATTAGCATAATGGACCATTTTAATTTGATTAACGATCCAGTTTACACGAATGCGGACTTTGTTTCCTTTGTGAAGAAAAAGGACTTTAAAGATGCCAATGCACAATACAACTTCATTACAAAAGAAAACCTGAATGGATTGGTGGACAGCCTTTCCAAAATTCCAAACAAGGCGTATTTAATCAATAAACAGCCATTGAATCCTAATTTCCAAGTGGACAATATTCTACTTTTATTCTCGAAAGAAAGTGGACAATATTCTACTTTTATTCTCGAAAGAAGGAATGTTGGATGAATACCAAATGAAGCCAATCCCTGCGAAATTGTTTACGGGATTCTCTTTGGAGAAATATGCTTCGATTGTCTACAATTCAACGATTGGAATCATGTTGATGCGTTTCATCGCATTCGCATACCTATATCACTACTTAAATTGGTTTAGTAAAACGGAAATTATCCGTTGGCACCAAGTTCCGAAATTGCGCTTTGCTGCAGTCATTCTACTTTGGGTTGTTGCGAGTGTGTTCTATACCTACGATTATTCTTTGGGATTGAGTTTGTTGTTCTTCTTGAGCTTCTCTCACGTACTCTTGGAATTCCCACTGAACATCATTTCCATTGTTGGAATTGGAAAAGAATCCATATCCATTATGAAAAATGGATTTAAAGCTCCCTCTGCTGAGTAATTTTAAAAAGAATCGATGATGAAAAACGTAATTTATATCTTAATATTTGTTGCCTTTGTTTCAAACGCACAAGGACAAGAACAAAGTTCAATCAATATGAGCTTGGGTAATAGCTTAGTGACAACTATGCCTGATGGAAGGTATATGTTGTCCGATGCCGGAGCTTCCTATTTCGCTCAACTTTCTTTGGGTTGTGTATCTAAAACGTACCCTCATTATTTCTACAAAGGATTTAGTGAAAAAGTTCCAACTGGTAGTCCAAAAGATTTGTGGCCATCCTTCTGCGGTTGCTATGATTGGCACAGCAGTGTGCACAACCATTGGTGCATGATTAAAATTTTAAAGCTGTTTCCAAATATTGCGGAAGCTGCTGAAATGAGAAGTCGTTTGAATGAAAGTTTTAATCCGGAGAAGATAAAAAAGGAGTTGGAATATGTGCGATCACATGAAAACGGACTTTTTGAATTTCCTTACGGACAAGCTTGGGTCTTGAAGATGGCAGAGGAATTAAGTACGTGGAAAGATCGCGATGCGCAACGTTGGTTGAAAAACCTTGCTCCTCTAAGTGATTATGTAGCTTTGGTTCATTCTGTTGTATGGAAAGAAGTTGATAAGGTCGAATTATCGGGAAGTCATGATAGTCCAGCGATGGCACTTTCATTTGCCTACGATTACGCCGTTCAATTCAACGATGATAAATTGAAAAAAGTGGTTTCTTCCGCAGCGATGAAGTATTATGGCAAAATTCAAAACACAAGCATCGAAAAAGAACCGTATGAATAC